>NZ_JBVVPR010000008.1:0-234258 GCF_055811835.1 Bradyrhizobium sp. WSM4874 | reverse complement strand
TCGGGGTTTGGTCGGCGGCCCGGCCCCCCCCCCCCCCCCCCACCACCCCCCCCCCCCCCCCCCCCCCCCCCCCCCCCCCCCCCGCCCCCCGCCCCCCCCCCCCCCCCCCACAGCGGTGGGTGTGGCCGACAGAGAAAAAACATCACCCCTTCGTTCGCACCGGCGTTCCGTCGGCCATGAGGGTCACGCCCTTCCGTTCGACGATCATCCCGTAGGCCTGCGGCTGACGGTGAACGTCGAAATTGAACGTGGTGCGCTTGTAGGAATTGCAGAGATCGAGATCGCAGCGGGCGAGCGCGATCTCGTCGCCCTTGGTGGTGCATCGCGCGATGATCTCGCCGAAGGGGGCGATGACGCAGCTGCCGCCGATGTGATCGACGCCCTCCTCGACCCCCGCTTTGGCGACGCCGACCACGAACGTGCCGTTCTGGTAGGCGCCGGCCTGCATCACCAGATGATTGTGAAACAGCGAGAGATCGTCATGCTCGGGCGCGGGCGGATTGTGCACTGGCGTGTTGTAGCCGATCATCACCATCTCGACGCCCTGCAGGCCCATCACCCGGTAGGTCTCGCTCCAGCGGCGGTCATTGCAGATCGCCATCCCCATCACGCCGCCAAAGGCCTCGGTCACGCCGAAACTGCTGCCCGGATCGAAATAGCGCTTTTCCAGGTGCTGGAATTCGCGCCAGGGTTCGTGCTCGGCATGCCCGGGCAAATGAACCTTGCGATATCTCGCGACGACCTCGCCGCTCTTCTCGACCAGGATGGAGGTGTTGTAGCGCCTGACAATTCCGGACTCGACCGTCAGCTCGGCATAGCCAAGGTAGAATCCGATGCCGATCTCGCGCGCGAGATCGAACAGGCCTCTGGTCTCCGGCCCCGGCATCTCGCGCTCGAAGAAGCTGTCGATCTCGGCCTGATCCTCGAAATACCAGCGCGGAAAGAACGTGGTCAGCGCCAGCTCGGGATAGACGATCAAGTCGCAGCCGTTGGCGTGCGCCTGGCGCATCAAGGCCATCAGGCGCGCCACGACCGCGGTTCTGGTCTCGGTCCGCGCGACAGGGCCAAGCTGGCCGGCCGCCACAGTCACAAATCTTGCCACGATTTTCCCTCGTCCGCTTCCCGTCAAGTCGCGGCAGAGACTATCGCGCGATGCGTCGCGCGCACAGCCTCGCTGTCCGGCACGGTGCCCAACCGAGAGGCAGCCCGACTGTCACGCGGAACGCGCCGCTCACCATCCTGCGGCGGCGGGCTCGTTGAAGAACTGATCGCGCGCCGCCATGCGCGACGGCTGGCGGCGGCGATGCCGCTCCGCGACGCGCTTGTTCGGGGCGGCCGCCTTGGCCCGCCTGGGCTCTGCGGCCTTCGAGAGCTCCGCGGCGGGCTGCGCCGCCATCGCAAATGCCTGGCGCGTACCTTCCGGCGCAGCCGGCGCCACCGCGTCTGATGATGACGCCACAGTTTTGGTCAACGGAATCTGTCGCACGTTGGTGTCGAAGACGATCTTCTCCGGCCATGTCTGCGTAGAATGAATCCGAGCGATCGAGAGGTCCGGCCCGGTGTCGGTAGCGGCGCTCACGGGACCAGCCATGTAGTAATCAGCAAGGTACAGGAGGGCGAGCAGAGCGCCGCCGGTGAAGACGAAATAGCGGATGAGCGGCATGGGTCCCTCGATCGCCTCGCTATCGAGGCCCCTGCAGCAACGGGAAAGAGTGGCAAACGTTCCGGCGAGAGGGCGAGCAATCGCGGAGAAACTCGCTCAGTCGTCGCACTGGCATTCCGCTTGCTGCAAGGGAGGCAAATCCCTCAGACCCGCAGTGGGTCTGTCTCATCGTGAGGCGATCATGCATCCGACGTCCCGTTTCGAAGCGACCATGCCGACCCAGCTCCACGCATTGATCTCCGATCTGCGCTGGCGCATGCGAATGATCGACGCCGACATTCTGGAGGAAGAGCGGAAGGCTGGGATCTCCGATCCCCAGAACGTCGCCTACCCCATGCTCGCGCAGAACCTGCGGGCCCGGCGCGACAATATCCGCGTGAGCATCGCCATTCTCGAAAGCCGGCTTGAAAAGCAATCGACCGAGTGGCCGCGCGCGGCCTGATGCGGTGACGGGCCGAGCTCCAGACGCACGCCGACGCGAAGGAACTCGCGTTGCCGATCTGCAACGGTTCCCGTTCGTCTGAAGCCGGACAAAAGAAACTCCCATTGCGGCCACGAACCCCTCTCACAACGCCGTGAGACTAGCAGGGGAACTACGATGCGTGCGCAACGAGTCTGGGTGGTGAATGGGGCCGCCAGCGTCGAACAATTGCAAACGAGGTTGGACGATCTGAACAAGCGGCTCGGTCAACTCGAGACCCAGCACCCCGAGAGCTGGAAAGTCGAAGAGCTCAGATCGAGCGCGCTCAGCCTGTCGCGCGAAATCGACGAGATCCGCTGCGCCGAAGCGACGGCGGCGCTGAGCGAGCTGCTGCGGAAGTAGCCAGCGTTCGCGATTCGCCCGCGGCGCAAGGAACCAACGCCGCCTCCCCGCCATTGCCATGCCGAGCATGGAGCAAAATCATGACCAGGCACCTGACGCGGGCCGATCTCGCGCGCGGCGTGGCCGGCGCGGTATCCACGCTGGTCCTGTGCGCGGCGATGGCCTTCACCATCGCGCGCCACTTCGCATTGTAAAGCATTTGGCGCTGTGAGGTATTTGCGATGACGTCCGACCCCGAGGAATCGGTCAGGCTGCAAGGCTACGGCGAGATGACCTTGCGTACCGCCGTCACGACGATGATGTTGCTGGCACCGCGCGAGCGCGCGGACGCCGCCATCTTCCGCGTCCGCGACGGCGTGCGGCTTGCCTCAGGCGAAATTGCCGAACTCGCCTCCGAATGGGGCATCAAGCCAGCGCCCGAGATCAGGTCTCCGAAACTCGTCCCGGAGCAAGATTGGACGCAAATCGTTCGCGGCATGGTCCGCGAGGCGCCGCTGCCGGCGCTGATGATTGCGTTTATGGTCGGCGTGCTGGTGGCGAGGCGGTAGTCCTCTGACCTAGCTTGCGACGCCGAGTTATCGATATCGGCAAACGCCGAGCCATGCCGCTCGCACACGCCGCCCTGTCCGGCCAAATCGGTCGTGGACCCGCCCTGAAAATCGTTGCAAGAAGGCGCTCCCGGGCGCCGGCGGCCGGTCCGCCAAGCCTTTGGGAACGAGCCTTAGGAAAACGTCGACTTTTGGAAGAATGGTCGGAGTGGCAGGATTCGAACCTGCGACCCCTGCGTCCCGAACGCAGTGCTCTACCGGGCTGAGCCACACTCCGACAAGAGGCCGGCTTATAGCGTCGGGTTTGGCGCACCGCAAGCGGCCGAGCTGAGGAATCTTATCCCTGTGAAAACGGGTCTTGAAACGCTGATTTTACCGGCCGGCGAGGCCGGCGCGGAAGCTGCCGCCCGGACATTGGCCGCCGGCGGGCTGGTCGCGTTCCCGACCGAGACGGTCTACGGGCTCGGGGCGGACGCCGGCAATGCCGGCGCGATCGCCCATCTTTACGCCGCCAAGGGGCGGCCGGCCTTCAATCCGCTGATCGCGCATGTCGCCGACCTCGCGGCCGCGCGCCGGATCGGGCGATTCGACGCCTGCGCCTTGCGCCTCGCGGAGGCGTTCTGGCCGGGGCCGCTGACGCTGGTGGTGCCGAAGACGGAGAACTGCCCGGTGGCCGAGCTTGCCACCGCGGGCCTCGACACGGTCGCGATCCGCATTCCGGCCCATCCGGTGGCGCAGGCGATCCTGCGCGCCTTTGGCGGGGCTGTGGTGGCGCCGTCCGCCAACATCTCCGGCCACGTCTCGCCGACGCTGGCAGCCCATGTCGAGGGGGACCTTGCGGGGCGGATCGACCTGATCGTCGACGGCGGCCCGGTTACGGTCGGCGTCGAATCGACCATCGTCGGCTGCTTTGCGGCGCCGATGCTGCTGCGGCCCGGCGGGTTGTCACGCGAGCGGATCGAGGCCGTGCTCGGTGCACCGCTGGCGCGACTTCCCGCGGAGGCCGACAGCGACGACAGCCAGCCGCTGGCGCCGGGCATGCTGGCCTCGCATTACGCGCCACGCGCCAATGTGCGGCTCAATGCGCAGGATGTCGCGCCGGGCGAAGCGCTGCTGGCGTTCGGCCCCGCGCACCTGCCTGGCTTGGAGGCCGCAGCCGCGGTCATGAATTTGTCCCCCACCGGCGATCTCGATGAAGCCGCAGCCAATCTGTTCGGCTATCTTCGCGCCCTCGATGTGAGGAGCCCGCGGGCGATTGCGGTGATGGCGATCCCCGAACAGGATCTGGGCGAAGCGATCAACGACCGGCTGCGCCGGGCGGCTGTGGCGCGATAGCGCATGATCCGGAAAAGTGTGTAGCGGTTTTCCGACAAGATCATGCGCAAAGAGTAAGAAGCTTGAGAAGAGACAAGACAATGAACGTCAATCATTCCGCCACCCCACCGCTTGCGCCCGAGCTGATCGAACAATTCCGCAAGATCGTCGGCGAGAGGCACGCCATCACCGATGCCGCCGACATCGAGGCCTACGTCACCGAGGAGCGCAATCTGTTCCACGGCCGCTCGCCACTGGTGCTGCGCCCCGGCTCGACCGCCGAAGTGGCCGCGATCTGCAAGCTCGCCTCCGCGCACAGAATCGCGCTGGTGCCGCAGGGCGGCAACACGGGGCTCGTCGGCGGCCAGACGCCCCACAATGGCGAGGTGGTGGTATCGCTGCGGCGGCTCGACAAGATCCGTGAGATCGACACTGCGTCGAACACCATGACCTGCGAGGCCGGCGTGGTGCTGCAGATCGCGCAGCAGAAGGCCGCGGACGTCGACCGGCTGTTTCCGCTCTCGCTCGGCGCGGAAGGGAGCTGCACCATCGGCGGCAATCTCTCGACCAATGCCGGCGGCACGGCCGCGCTCGCCTATGGCGTCGCGCGCGAGATGGCGCTGGGGCTCGAGGTGGTGCTGGCGGACGGGCGCGTGCTCAACGTGCTCTCCAAGCTGAAGAAGGACAACACCGGCTACAATCTGCACAACCTCTTCATCGGCGCCGAAGGCACGCTCGGCATCATCACCGCGGCGACGCTAAAACTGTTTCCGAAGCCGCGGTCGATCGAGACCGCCTTCGTCGGGCTGAAGTCGCCGGACGCCGCGCTGAAGCTGCTGGCAATCGCGCAAAGCGAGGCCGCCAATGCGCTGACGAGTTTTGAGCTGCTCTCGGAGATGGCGGTCGATTTCTCGATCCGCCACGGCATCGACGTGCGCGATCCGCTCGCGCAGAAGCATGCCTGGTACGTGCTGATGGAATTGTCTTCGCCGGGTGACGATGCCCGCACGCCGCTGGAAGCGATCCTCGGCCGCGCCATGGAGGACGAGATCGTCGACGACGCGGTGATCGCGGCCAACCTCACCCAGCGAGCCGGCTTCTGGAAGCTGCGCGACGAGATGTCGTCGGCGCAGAAGCCGGAGGGCGGCTCGATCAAGCACGATATTTCCGTGCCGGTGGCCACGGTGCCGGCCTTCATCGCCGAGGCCAATGATGCCGTGGTGAAGCTGATCCCCGGCGCGCGGCCGGTGCCGTTCGGCCATCTCGGCGACGGCAATCTGCACTACAATGTCAGCCAGCCGATCGGCGCCAACACCGCGGACTATCTGGCGCGCTGGCATGAGATGAACGCGGTCGTGTTCGCCATCGTGCTGCGCATGGGCGGCTCGATCTCGGCGGAGCACGGTATCGGCGTGCTCAAGCGCGACGAGCTTCCCGATGTGAAGGACAAGACTGCAATCGAGCTGATGCGGTCCATCAAGGCGATGCTCGATCCGCTTGGAATCATGAACCCGGGAAAAGTGCTGTGAGTGTGCTCACGATCGACGCGATCACCGAGGCCGATGTCGAGCCCGTGGTCACGCTGTGGCAGCGCTGCGGCCTGACGCGGCCGTGGAACGATCCGCATGCCGACATCGCGCTGGCGCGGCGGCGCGACAATTCCACCATCCTGCTCGGCCGCGACGGCGGCGCCATCGTCGCCACCGTGATGGTCGGCCATGACGGCCATCGCGGCTGGGTCTATTACGTCGCCGTCGACCCGGATAGACAGAAGCGTGGCTACGGCCGCGTCATCATGGCAGCGGCCGAGGACTGGCTGCGCACGGCTGGAATTCTGAAGCTCCAGCTCCTGGTCCGGCGCGGGAATGAGCAGGCCAACGCGTTCTACCAGTCGCTGGGTTTCGAGGAATCGACCTCGGTGATGTTCCAGAAGTGGCTCGACGGCCGCACCACAACGCCAAGCAATTGAGATCGAAGCATGACGATTTCCGACCGCGTCCGCATCAAGGACGTCCGCGTGCTCTCGGACGGCTGGACTCCCTTGAAGACCACGACGTTCGAGTACCGGCGCGCCAATGGCGAATGGCAGACGCAGCATCGCGAGACCTATGAGCGCGACAACGCAGCCGCCGTGCTGCCTTATAACCGCGCGCGGCGCACGGTGATCCTGGTGAAGCAATTCCGCCTGCCGGCCTTCATCCGCGGCTACGACGATCTCCTGATCGAAGCCGCCGCCGGCGTGCTGGACGACGCCTCGCCCGAAATGCGCATCCGCGCCGAGGCCGAGGAGGAGACGGGTTATCGCCTGCACCACGTCCACAAGGTGTTCGAGGCGTTCATGAGTCCCGGCGCCATCACCGAGAAGCTGCATTTCTTCGTCGCCGAGTACGAGCCGGAGATGCGGGTCAGCGACGGCGGCGGCCTCGAACACGAAGGCGAGGACATCGAGGTGCTGGAGCTCGGCATCGACGAGGCGCTGGCGATGATCGTGGACGGCCGCATCATCGACGCCAAGGCGATCATGCTGCTGCAGCATGTGGCGCTGCATGTGTTTCGGTGAGCTGCTTACTCTTGAGCTCACCCCCGACTATCTCTAGTCTGTCGCCAACAAGAACCAGGAGACGCGCCCATGACCGCTTCGCGCGACGACGAATTCGGCTTTGCGCCCGACTATGACGCCGCCGTCCCCTATATGCAGCGCACGCGGGACTATTACGCCGCGATTGGCTACACCACGGCGTATCGCTGGGCTCACTACACTGAGGCGCCGTTCCAGCCGCTGAAGAAGCCGCTGTCGCAATCACGCGTCACGATCATCACGACGGCCGCGCCGTACGATCCCACCAAGGGCGACCAGGGGCCGGGCGCGGCGTACAATGGCGGCGCGAAATTCTACCAGGTCTATGACGGCGACACGGCGAAGCAGCACGACCTGCGCATCTCGCATATCGGCTACGATCGCAAGCACACCACGGCCACCGACAACGGCACCTGGTTTCCGCTGCCGCAACTTTTGAAGGCGAGCGCCGCCGGGCGCATCGGCGAGGTGGGCCCGCGGTTCTTCGGCGCGCCGACCAACCGCAGCCATCGCGTCACCCTCGACACCGACGCGCCGGAGATTCTGGCGCGGGCCGTCGCCGACAAAGTCGATATGGCCGTGCTGGTGCCGAACTGCCCGGTCTGCCACCAGACCACGGCGCTGGTGGCACGGCATCTCGAAGCCAACGGCATTCCGACCGTGATCATGGGCTGCGCCAAGGACATCATCGAGCACGCCGCCGTGCCGCGCTTCCTGTTCTCGGATTTTCCGCTCGGCAATTCCGCCGGCAAGCCGCACGACGTGGCCTCGCAAGCACAGACGCTCGAGCTGGCGCTCACGCTGCTGGAGACCGCAAGCGGCCCGCAGACCACGATGCAGTCACCGCTGCGCTGGAGCGAGGACGCTTCCTGGAAGCTCGACTACAACAACGTCGCGCAGCTCTCGCCTGAAGAGCTGGCACGCCGCCGGGCCGAATTCGACAAGCAGAAGGAGATCGCGCGCGGCAATCGCGCCGCCTGACGTCCTCCGACAACCAAAAACAAAAAGGGAGAGCGACGTGACGCGACCGTTCGAGGGCGTGAAGATCCTGGATTTCACGCAAGTGCTGGCCGGCCCCTATGCGAGCTACCAGCTCGCGCTCCTGGGCGCCGACGTCATCAAGGTCGAGCGGCGCGAGGGCGAGGACATGCGCCGCACGCCGCTCAGCCGCGAATGGGCCGAGCGCGGGCTGGCGCCGGCGTTCCAGGCCATCAACGGCAACAAGCGCAGCCTGACGCTCGATCTGCAAAAGCCCGATGCGATCGCGATCGTGAAGAAGCTCGCGAGCCAGGTCGACGTGGTCATGGAGAATTTTCGCCCCGGCGTGATGGACAAGCTCGGCATCGGCTATGAGGCGCTGTCCGCGATCAATCCGAAGCTGATCTACTGCGCGGTATCAGGCTTCGGCCAGACCGGTCCGGACCGGGTGCGCCCCGGCTATGACGGCAAGATGCAGGCGCTGTCCGGCATCATGGCGATCACGGGTCATCCCGAGACTGGGCCGACCCGTGCGGGCTTTGCGGTATGCGACGTGCTGTCGGGGGCGACCGCGGCATTCGGCGTGTCGAGCGCGCTGTACCAGCGCGACCGCACCGGCAAGGGCCAGCTCATTGACGTCTCCATGCTGGAGGCGACGATGGCGTTTCTGTCGGGGCAGATCGCGGACTGGTCGGTCGCCGGCCATCGCCAGCAGCTGTCGGGCAATCAGGCCGTCAGCCGCAGGACCACGGCGAATTTGTTTAGATGCGGCGACGGTCACATCCTGCTTGCCGTCAACAACGAGAAGCAATATCGCGCGCTGATGTCTGCGCTCGGCCGCGAGGACACCTTGAGCGATCCGCGCTTTGCCGACTGGTTCGCGCGCAACGAGAACGAGCCGGCGCTGCGCGCCATCATCGAAAAGGCGCTCGCGGCAAGGCCGGCGCGCGAATGGGAAACCATTCTGGAAGATGCCGGCGCGCCCTGCGCCAGCATCTGGAAGGTCGAGGAAGTGATCGACCATCCGCAGATCAAGGCGCGCGGCGCGATCCAGGAGCTCGATACGCCCTACGGGCGGCTTCGTTTCGCCGGCAGCGGATTCAAGCTCGCGCATGGCAGCGGCAAGCTCGACCGGATGGCGCCGGAGCTCGGTGCCGATACGGATGCGGTGCTGGGCGAGCTGGGATTTGACGCGGCGGAGATCGCCGGGCTGAGGGCAAGGGAGATTGTGTGAGGCCGAAGCCGCCTAGAACAACGACCCCTGCCCGTCATCGGCCGGCCCGGCCGCCGCTTTCCGCACCGCCCGCTTCGGTTTCGCGGCCTCTACCTCCGCCTCGATCTCCTCCGCGCTGATCGGAAGGAGCAACTGATCGTCGTCATTGGCGACGCGGTTGACGCGGGTGGAGACCGGGTGCCATGCGAATTCGCCGATGCGCGGGGCGGTCATCAGCGACAACACGGCATCGACGTCATCGCTGCGGCTGTCGAGCCAGCGCTCGAAATCGCGCGGGCTGATGGTGACGGGCACGCGATCATGCAGCGTGGCGAGATCCTCGCCCGCGGCCGCCGTGACGATCGCGACCGTGTCGAGCTCCTCGCCGTTCGGCCCGACCCAGGTCTCGAACACCGCTGCAAAGCCGAGCGGCGCGCCGTCGGCGCGATGGATGAAGAACGGCTGCTTGCGGCCATCCTCCGTCTTCCATTCGTAATAGCCGTCGGCCGGAATCAGGCCGCGTCGCCGGCGAATCGCGCGTTTGAAGGCGGGCTTCTCCAGCACCGTCTCGGAACGCGCATTGATCAGCAGCGTAAACCCGCGGGGATCTTTGACCCAGCCCGGCAACAGGCCCCAGCGCATCAGGCGGAAATGGCGCGCGCCGTTCTCGGCCAGCACGACCGGAATCGGTTGTGTCGGGGCCACGTTGAACCGGGGCGGGAAGTTCGGCTGCTCGATGTAGCCGAACAGTTGCCGCAAAGCCGCGGGGGCCGAAGTTATGACGAAGCGTCCACACATCCTTGAGGGCCTATATAGGGTCCGTTCAGGTCCTTTTAACTCCGAACGTTAACACTGCGGCAGATGAGCTCAACGGTCTCCCAGCCGGCGCGAATGCATGGACAGACGGCGCCCGAGGCAGCGGCCTGGGCCGAGCGGCTGCGCGTGGCCAACATCAACCCGCGGACCGGGCTTGCCACCGACTATCTCAACCATTTCAATGAAGCCGTGATGCTGCTGGAAATGGTCCCGGACATGCCGGAATGCGCGGAAGATTTTCTGACCTGGTCGCCACTTTCCTATGCCGAGCATTTCACCGCCTCGAATTTCAAGGCCCGGGATCTGGCGATCGAAGCCTATGAAAAGGCCGACCCGAATGTGCGCGCCCAGTTCGACCACCTTGCCGACACCATGACCTCGATCCTGACGGCGGTCGGCTCGGCCATGCGCGAGGTCGAGAAGGACACGACCCGCGTTCGCCTCGCCGAGCAGGCCGCCCACTGGGTCAAGCCGCTGATCGCGGCCTGCGGCGGCATCATCAATGGCGGCGCGGAAGCCGACATCGACACCATCATGGCGAACTGAGCCCGAACAGGTGAAGTCATGGCTGCGATCGTTCAGCCCACCCGTCCCCAGATCGCGGTCAGTGCCGCGATTTTTCGTGACGGCAAAGTGCTTCTGACCCGTCGCGCGCGCTCGCCGGCAAGGGGGTTCTATTCGCTGCCGGGCGGCCGGGTCGAATTCGGCGAATCGCTGCACCAGGCGCTGGGCCGCGAGATCGAGGAGGAGACCGGGCTCGATATCGACATCATCGGCCTCGCGGGCTGGCGCGAAGTGCTCCCCGCCGCGGCCGGCGCCGGCCACTACCTGATCATGTCCTTTGCTGCCCGCTGGGTGGCCCGGGAGCCGGTTCTCAACGACGAGCTCGACGACTACCGCTGGATCGCCCCGCAGGCCCTGGCGGGCCTTGGCGACCTCAAGCTGACCGGCGGGCTGGAAGAGGTCATCCAGTCGGCCCACCGGCTGATCGGCCCCTGACCGCCCCCGCCTTGCGTCCACCGCCCCGAGGAGGCATACACCCCGCCGATGTCGACGCGATTTCTGGCCATTTTTGCCCTGATTCTCGCCTGCGCCTCGGTGCCCACGAGGGCTCAGGACGGGGCAGCGCCGTTTGACGGCGATTTGCAGCGGCTGGCGGAGATCCTCGGTGGGCTGCACTATCTGCGCGGCATCTGCGGGTCCAACGAGGGCAACAAATGGCGCAGCGAGATGCAGGCGCTGATCGATGCCGAAACCCCCGCGGGCGAACGCCGCACCCGCATGATCGCCGGCTTCAACCGCGGCTATAACGGCTTTCAGCAGACCTACCGGAGCTGCACGCCGGCCGCGACGGTGGCGATCCGCCGCTACATCGAGGAAGGCTCGAAGATCTCGCGCGATCTCACGGCGCGTTACGCCAACTGAACTCTCCATTCGTCATCCCGGGGCGCGACGAAGTCGCGATTTCGGAATGACAGCGGCGGGAACCCTGTCATCGACTTTGTACACAGCCGTTAACCGTTCCTAAAGATGTGGCCTAGCGGGCGTTAACGCGCGTGCTACACCTCTCGCACAGCGCATCGCCGTGGATCGCGCCCCAGCCCTGATCGAGTTTCATGAGCCATCCAGTGTCCTACGCCCCCGCACGCGCGCCGCTGCCCGATCACGAGCAGAAGCAGGCCGCACTGAGCTATCTCAACGAGGCCTGGGCCGAAGCGCGCCATGATGGCGTCGACGGCGACTGCCTGGCGCAGGCCAGCCTGTTCGCGGCCCTTGCCGAGCTCGTCGGTACCTATGGCGAGGACGCAGTGGCGAAGTTCGTCGAAGGTTTTCCCGGCCGCATCCGCAACGGCGAATTCTCGGTCGACATCTCCCGACAGTAAGTCTTTCTCCAGGCAGCAAGTCTTGCCGAAAATGACCCCGCCACGCAGGCGGGGCCAGTCTACGGATGAATGACTTTACGACGAGGTCTTGACGACGAAGTCTTGACGACGAAGTCTTGGCAAGACGTCGCGAAGTCTGCCGTGTTTATCGCACGGGAGCGCTCTCGCCCGGACAAGCATTAGTCTTGGGATCGCCGGGAGATGTTCCCGCTGCCGTCGAGAATGCGCTCCCGGCCCGTTACGGCTCGATCTTGAGCGTCGCTTTCATGTTGGGATGATAGCGGCAGTAATAATCGACCGTGCCCGCCTTCTTCAGAACCAACGTCCCTGATTTTTTCGCCGGCAGGTTCACGTCGAAATCGCCGTTCCCAGCGGTCGCGGTGTGGGCGAAGACGTCCTTGTTGATCCATTCAATGGTGTCGCCGACCTCGGCCGAAGCGTCTTTCGGCGACACCTCGAGATTCTCCATCGTGATCTCTATGGTCGCAGCGTGCGCCGGGACGGCCGACGCCACGAGCAGGACCGCTGACGCGATCGCAGACAATCGTCCCGGCATCATCGCCTCCCTATTTCAGCTCCGCCGCGACGTGCTCGGCGTGCTGCTGATGGCCCTGGAAGATTTTCAGACCGGTCTGCAGCAGGCTCTTCAGTTCGGCATTGCTGGCGGATGGAATGAGCTGGGTTTCCAGCGCGCCGTTGACCGTTTTGTGGTAGGCGACCTCGTTTGCGACATAGGCCTTGTCGAAGGCCGCACCGCTCAGCTTGTCCTGTTCGGCGAGCTTCTCGCTCGCCTGCTTTGACAGCGCCTTGCTGGTGTCGTTGTCTTCAGGCGTGACGTTCAGCTTCTTGACCAGCGCGAGCGCCTGCTTGTTGACGGCCTCGTGGTCGCGCAGCATGTCCTCGGCGAACGCCTTCACGTCCTTGTTCCTGGCCTTCTTCTGCGCCTGCTTGGCTGCGTTGATGTCGATCACGCCCGCGGTGTAGGCGATATGGGCGATCTGCGGATCGGTCAGCTTGTCGGCGGCTCTGGCGCCTTGCAGCAGCGCAGGGCTCGACAACAAAATTGCAGCGGCGATCGCCGCGCTCCAACGAACGAACATGGTTTGAAACTCCTGTGGTGCCGGACGTTTTGCCGGCGCGTTGCTTCACAGGCGTTGGATGGGACTATGGCGCGAACGTTCCCGAAAAACTTCAGCCGCCGATGCCGAGCCGCTTCAGCACTGACACGGTCAGCCGCTCGCAGCGCCACCCGGCGAACGGGAACGCATCCATTACCACCGGACCGATCTCCTTCTCGACGTTCTCGCGCAACATGGTGCGCGCACGGTGCAGTCGCGTCTTCACGGTCTCGGGCTTGACGCCGAGCAACTCGGCGGTCTCCTCGATGTTCATGCCTTCCATGACGCGTGCGACGAAGACCATGCGGAAGACATCCGGTAATTCATCGATGGCGCGCTCGACGACGCGCTGGATTTCACGTTGGGCCATGGTCCTTTCCGGATCGCCTGCGGGAGAAGCGGGAAATTTGATGATCTGCGCCTCGAGCGTCGCTTCGGGCACCGAGCCCAGCTCGACATGGGGCCTGGTGCTTCGCGCCCGGCCAAGCGCCTCGTTGATGGCGATGCGCGACAGCCAGGTCGACAGCCCGGATTCGCCGCGGAAGCCGTCGAGATGGGTGAAGGCGCGGACATAGGTTTCCTGAACAACATCCTCGGCTTCGCTGTCGCTGCGCAGAATTCCGCGCGCCAGACGATAGAGCCTGCGGTTGTTGGTCTGCATGATCTCGCGCAGCGCGGTCTCGTCACGGCCCCGCGCCCGCTCGACCAGTTCGGCTTCCAATGTCCTGACTTCTGATGTTTTGGCGCTGGCGGACAGGCCGGCTGCGGTCCGTGGCATGGCGGTCACCTGCTGGTTTGGCTTCGTTCCGGACATTGGATGCCGCCCCAAGGGAAAGGTTCCCAAGTTTCTGTCCCTCCCTTGGGGGAGGGACCAGGGAATGTCCTAATCAGTCTCGATCGGGAGCGCCGGTTCCCTCGCCCACTCGCCCATCGAGGCGTCGTAGAGCGTCACCTTGTCGTAACCGAGCTGCGTCAGCAGCAGCAGGTCGATCGTCGCCGAGATGCCGCCGCCGCAATAGCAGATCACATCCTTGTCGCGGGTGACGCCTGCGGCGACGAATTTGGCTTCGGCATCGGCGAGCGTCGTCAGAGTCTTGTCGGCATTGACGAGCGTTGCCGCTGATACGTTGACGCTGCCGGTAATGCGGCCGGGCCGCCCGTAGCGGCTCGGCTCGAGGCCGCGATGAAACTGCGGACCGAGCGCGTTGACGATAACAGTCGCGGGATCGCCGAGCCGTGCCTTCACTGCATTCTTGTCGACGAAGAAGCCTGCGCGCGGTGTGGCCTTGAAGGTCGTGGCCGGATAACCTTTCGGGGCGCCTGTTACGACCGGCCGTCCCTCTTCCTTCCATTTGTCGAGGCCACCGTCGAGCACCCGCGCGTCAACGCCGAGCGAGCGCAGCATCCACCAGAACCGCGTCGACCACATCATGGTGCCGATGCTGTAGAGCACTACGGACTTGGATGCATCGAGGCCGTGGCGGCCGAAGGCAGCCTCCAGCTGGGCCACGTCAGGCATCATGAAGAATTGCCGCGCAGAGGCGTCGGAGAACTCGCCTTGCAGGTCGAGAAAATCAGCGCCCGGGATATGGCCCGCCTCGAACGTCTTGTCGCCGGGCACCGCGCGATAGGGCACGTCGCTGCCCGGCGGCACCGGCTCGTTGTAGGTCGTGCAGTCGTAGAGGCGCAAGTTGGGATCGCCGAGCTGGGCTGCGAGTTGCTCGGTGCTGATGAGGGATGTCGGTTGGGTCATTGTGCGCTCCCATGTCTCCCAATGTCGTCCCGGCGAAGGCCGGGACCCATAGCCCCGGGAAGAAATTATGTGGAGGCTAGTCGTTCGGTACTGCGACTTTCGCAACCGAGACACCTCGCGGTGTGGGTCCCGGCCTTCGCCGGGACGACATCGAGTGTGCTGCGCGCGCGTGCTGCCTCACCGCAAATTACTTACGCCTTCAACGTCTCCAGAAACCGCACCGGCTCACCTTGCGCGGCGGTCACGAGCTCGCCCTGCCACATCACACGGCGGCCGCGGATGAAGGTGCCGACGGGCCAGCCGGTGACGCGCAACCCGTCATAGGGGGTCCAGCCGGCCTTGGACGCGACCCATTTGTTGGTGATGGTCTCGCTGCGCTTGAGATCGACGACGGTGAAGTCGGCGTCGTAGCCGGCGGCGATGCGGCCCTTGCAGGCCATGTTGTAGAGGCGCGCGGGGCCGGCGCTGGTGAGATCGACGAAACGCGCCAGCGACAGGCGGCCGGCATTGACGTGGTCGAGCATGAGCGGCACCAGCGTCTGCACGCCGGTCATGCCGGAGGGCGAGGCCGGATAGGTCTTCTGTTTCTCTTCGAGCGTATGCGGGGCGTGGTCCGACCCGAGCACGTCGATGATGCCCTGCTCGATGCCGCGCCAGATTCCGGCGCGGTGATCGGCGCCGCGCACCGGCGGATTCATCTGCGCCAACGTGCCGAGCCGCTCGTAGCATTCGGGCGCGACCAGCGTGAGATGATGCGGCGTCGCCTCGCAGGACGCGACATCCTTGTGGTCGCGCAAAAATTCGATCTCTTCCTTGGTCGAGATGTGCAGCACATGGATGCGCTTGCCCGTCTCGTGCGCGAGCTTCACCAGCCGCTGCGTTGCCATCAGCGCCGCGGTCTCGTCGCGCCACACCGGGTGCGAGCGCGTGTCGCCCTCGATGCGCAGCGATTTGCGCTCGTTGAGGCGGTATTCGTCCTCCGCGTGGAACGCTGCGCGGCGGCGAATCACCTGGAAGATGCGGCGCAGGCTTTCGTCGTCTTCCACCAAGAGCGCGCCGGTCGAGGAGCCGATGAACACCTTGACGCCGGCGCAACCGGGCGCTCGCTCCAGCACCGGCAGGTCCTGCACGTTCTCGCGGGTGCCGCCGATGAAGAAGGCGAAGTCGCAATGCATGCGGTGATGGGCACGCTTCACCTTGTCGGTGAAGGTGGCCTCGGTCACGGTCAATGGCGAGGTGTTCGGCATCTCGAACACGGCGGTGACGCCGCCCATCACGGCGCTTCGCGAGCCGGTCTCGAGGTCTTCCTTCTGCTCCAGCCCGGGCTCGCGGAAATGCACCTGCGTGTCCATCACGCCGGGCAGGATGTGCAGGCCCTTGCAGTCGATCACCTCCGCGGCGGAAGCCTGCGACAGCGCACCGATCTCGGCAATGCGGCCGTTGACGACGCCGATATCGCGGGCTCCCTCGCCGTCCTGGTTGACGACAGTGCCGCCCTTGAGGATCACGTCGAAACGCTGGGTCATGGCTGAAGGCCTCTCTCGTCCCCAAGCGCAGGGCTTGAGGTCTTGTCGTTTTTGCCTTGCGGGCTTACGTTCCGGAGCAACATGTCGCAAGAGATTTTCGTATGAAATCAGCGTTTCTTCCGGACCGGGGCGTGATCAAGGTCGCGGGCGAGGATGCGCGCAACTTCCTCAATGGCCTCGTCACGACCGATGTCGACAAGCTGAAGCCGGGCCTGGGTCGATTCGGCGCGCTGCTGACGCCGCAGGGCAAGATCATCGTGGATTTCCTGATCACGGAAGCGCCTGCCGGCCATGGCGGCGGGTTCCTGATCGATTGCCCGAAGCCGCTTGCCGACGGCCTCGCCACCAAGCTGAAATTCTACAAGCTGCGCGCCAAGGTCACGGTGGAAAACCTGTCCGACGATCTCGGCGTGCTCGCGGCCTGGGACGGCAAGCCCGCGGCGCAGCCCGACCTCGCCTTCGCCGATCCGCGCAATGAGGGCCTCGGCTACCGCATCCTGATCCCCGAAGATCTCAAACAGAAGCTGTCCGATCTGATCGGCGCCGAGCTCGTCGATGCCGCCGCATACGAAGCCCACCGCATCGCGCTCGGCGTGCCGCGCGGCGGGCTCGATTTCACGTACAGCGATGCGTTCCCGCACGAGACCAACATGGACCGCCTTTCCGGCGTCGATTTCGACAAGGGCTGCTATGTCGGTCAGGAGGTCGTCTCGCGCATGCAGCATCGCGGCACCGCGCGCACCCGCAGCGTGAAGTTGCTGCTCGAGGACTCCTCGCCAGAGCCCGGCGTCAGCGTCATGGCCGGCGACAAGCCCGTCGGCACGATGGGCTCGTCGGCGAAAGGAAAGGGCATTGCGTTGGTGCGCATCGACCGCGTTGCCGACGCGCTCGATGCCGGCCAGCCGCTCACCGCCGGCGGCTTGGCATTGACACTTGCGGAACCAGACGTCGTGCGCATTCCAACGAAGCAACCCATCGCATGAGCCGTGCTCCCCGCCTGCATCCCGACGGAAAGACCCGCTGCCCCTGGCCCGGCGAAGATCCGCTCTACGTCGCCTATCATGACACCGAATGGGGCGTGCCGGAATATGATGACCGCGCGCTCTATGAGAAGCTGATCCTCGACGGTTTCCAGGCCGGCCTGTCCTGGATCACGATCCTGCGCAAGCGCGATAATTTCCGCAAAGCCTTCGACGATTTCCAGCCGGAAAAGATCGCACGCTACAGCGAGAAGAAAGTTCACGCGTTGATGAACGATGCCGGCATCGTGCGCAACAAGGCCAAGATCGGCGGCGCGATAGCGAGCGCGAAATCCTATCTCGACATCATGGAGAAGGGCCCCGGCTTCTCAAAATTCCTGTGGGACTTCATGGACGGAAGGCCCAAGGTCAATCATTTCAAGACCACCGCGAGCGTGCCGGCCTCGACGCCGCTCTCCATGCAGATCTCCAAGGAGCTGTCCTCGCGCGGTTTCAAATTCGTCGGCCCGACCATCGTCTATGCCTTCATGCAGGCGACCGGCATGGTCAACGATCATCTCGTCGACTGCCATTGTCACGCGAGCTGCGGCAAGACGCAGCGCAAGCCGCGCCTCAAGTCCAAATGACGGCCAGGAAGTCGTCACGCGATGTGGCGTCTCGTGCCTGGCAGCGCATGCTGTCGGGCCGGCGGCTCGATTTGCTCGATCCCTCCCCGCTCGATATCGAGATCGCCGACGTCGCGCATGGGCTGGCGCGTGTCGCCCGCTGGAACGGCCAGACCATCGGCGCGCATATCTTCTCGGTCGCGCAGCACACGCTGCTGGTCGAAACCGTGATGCGGCACGAGAACCCGCGCGTGGATCTGCGCGTGCGGCTCGCCGCGCTGCTGCACGATGCGCCCGAATATGTGATCGGCGATATGATATCGCCGTTCAAGGCGGTTCTGGACGGCCATTACAAGGCGGTCGAGAAACGCCTGCTCGGAGCCATCCACATCCGCTTTGGCCTGCCGCCGGTGCTGCCGGAGGAGATCACGTTGGCGATCAAGGCCGCCGATCGCGGCGCGGCCTATCTGGAGGCGACGACGCTCGCCGGTTTTAGCGAGAGCGAGGCCAAGCGCCTGTTCGGCAAGGATCCCGGCCTCTCCGACAGCGTCCGGCGCGACTATCTCACTCCCTGGACGGCTGCCCGGGCCGAGAAGCAGTTTCTGGAGCGGTTTGGCGCAGTGTTTGCCTGATCGTTGTCGTGGGTTAAAGTCCTGCGGGGCGGGTAGGGGCGCCCTTGCGCCGTGCCCACCCATTTTTCGCAAATGAGACGAAAGTGGTGGGTACGCTTCGCTTTGCCCACCCCGCCAACGCTCGCTATAATCTGCGGAAAAAGGTCCGCCATGATCCACGTCTGTTCCCTCGCCGCCCTTCCCGAAACCGTCCGCCTCACCAAGGCCAGCCATGTGCTGACCGTGATGGCCAATGTCGAGCAGGTCGCGCGGCCGGTGTCGGTGCTGCCGGCCAACCATCTCAAGGTGTCGATGGACGACATCACCGAGGAGATGGACGGTTTCGTCGCGCCATCGGAAACGCATATCGAGCAGGTGCTGAGCTTCGTACGCAGCTGGGACCGCGACGCGCCGCTGGTGGTGCATTGCTATGCCGGCATCAGCCGCTCCACCGCGAGCGCCTTCGCCGCCGTATGCGCACTCAATCCGGATCGCGACGAGACCGAGATCGCGAAGAAGATCCGGGCAGCTTCCCCGATCGCCTCGCCGAACCGCCGCATCGTCGGCCTCGCCGACCGTGCGCTGGGGCGCAACGGCCGCATGCTGCGTGCGCTCGACGAGATGGGACCGGGCGCGATGATGGTCGAAGGCCGCCCCTTCGTGATCGAGCTCGAATGAACGTTGCGCACGACAGCACAGGTGCGCTCCCTCTCCCGCTTGCGAGCAGGGCCATCGCAGGCGTGCCTTTACGCAAACGCCTCCACGTCGTCATGGCCGGGCTTGTCCCGGCCATCCACGACGTCTCCTGCGGCACGAAAAACGTGGATGCCCGGGACAAGCCCGGGCATGACGAGTTTGCGGCTGCACCGGCGATCGCCATCGCATGAGCGAAAAGCTGCTGACGCCGATCGAGATCGGCTTGACCGCCGCGATCGTCGCGATCGAGAATCATGAGCCGCTGATCCTCACCGCGCGCGACAGTGACGGACTGGCCGGCCTGCCGTTCGGCCCGTTCGATGCGCCGAGCCATCGCACCTTCGAGATCGGCCTGCGGGCCTGGGTCGAGGAACAGACGGGCCTGCGGCTCGGCTATGTCGAACAGCTCTACACGTTCGGCGATCGCGGCCGGCATGCCGAGGCCGGCGACACCGGCGCGCACATGGTGTCGATCGGCTATCTCGCACTGACGCGCGCCATCGGCGGCGAACTCGCAGACACGAGTGCGAGCTTCGCGCCGTGGTATCGCTTTCTGCCCTGGGAGGACCGGCGCGAGGGGCCGCCGGCGATCATCGCGCGCGACATCATTCCCGCATTGACCGAGTGGGCCGAAGAGGAGACGCCGGAGACGACGCGCGCATTGCCGCGCAAGGATCGCGTGCGGTTCTATTTCGGTCTCGACGGCGCATCATGGGACGAGGAGCGCGTGCTCGACCGCTACGAGCTCCTGTACGAGGCCGGGCTGGTCGAGGAAGCACGGCGCGACGGCCGCCCTGCGGCATTAGCACGCAAGGCGCTGTCCGCGCTCGGTACATCCATGCGCTTCGACCACCGCCGGATTCTTGCGACAGCGATCGCGCGACTGCGTGCAAAATTGAAGTATCGTCCTGTCGTCTTTGAACTTTTGCCCGCCGAGTTCACACTTACCGAATTGCAGTATACGGTGGAGGCGATCTCCGGCCGACACCTGCACAAACAAAATTTCCGCCGCCTGGTCGAAATGGAAGCCCTGGTCGAACCGACCGGGGTGATGTCGACACAGACGGGCGGACGTCCGGCGGCGCTCTACCGCTTCCGTCGCGACGTGCTCCAGGAGCGGCCCGCGCCGGGCTTGCGCGTACGCTCCCGGCGCTAACCCGAGATATGCGTGATCGGCCCCTGCCCGCCGATTGCCTGGAGGCTTTATGTCTGACGGCCCGTTTGACGTCTTCGCGCTGATCATTGCGATCATCGCTTTCATCATCGCGATCAAGGCCTCCAGCCAGACGGCTGAGCTGCGACGACGGCTGAGCTCGCTCGAAGAGACGTTCCACGCGCAACGGCCCGTGCAGCCGCCGCGTATCCCGGCAGATGTGTGGGCTGAAGCGTCCGCGACGACTTCCGCAGCGCCGCCGCCACTTGTGCCCCAAGCCGAGGCGGAAGCCGAGGCGCCGCCCCTGCTCGTCACGGAGGACGTTTCACCGCCCCCGCTCGAAGCGAGCACCGAGGCCGACGCGACGCCGCCGCTGCCCGCCCCCGCGCCCGGCTTCGAGGAACGGCTCGGTACGCGCTGGGTGGTGTGGATCGGCGGCTTGGCGCTCGCGCTCGGCGGCTTCTTCATGGTGCGCTATTCGATCGAAGCCGGCCTCGTCGGCCCCGGCGTGCGCGTGTTCCTTGGCGGCGTGTTCGCGCTTGCGCTGCTTGGCGCCGGCGAATGGTCGCGGCGCAAGGAGAGCATCTCCAGCATCGCCGCGCTGCCAATCGCCAACATTCCCGCGATCCTCACCGCGGCCGGTACGGCGGTGGCATTTGCGACCATCTACGCGGCTTACGCGCTCTATGGCTTCCTCGTGCCCGCGACCGCCTTCGTGCTGCTCGGCCTCATCGCGCTCGGCACGCTGGCCGCGGCGCTTCTGCACGGGCCCGCACTTGCGGGCCTCGGCGTGGTCGGCGCGTTCGTGACGCCGATCCTCGTCTCCAGCGGCAAGCCGGACTATTGGGCGCTCTACATCTATCTCGCCATCGTCACCGCCGCGAGCTTCGGCCTCGCCCGTATCCGGTTGTGGCGCTGGCTTGCCGTCACTACCATCGCCTTCGCCGTGCTCTGGATCTTTCCGGGTCTCGACACCAGCGACTTGCAGGTCGCGCCGCACGCTTTCCATGTGATCGCGGGCTTCGTTCTTGCCGCTCTTCTCGTCGTCTGCGGCTTCATGTTCGGCCCGACGATCGAGGACGGTGAGATCGAGCCGGTCTCGTCGGGATCGCTCGGTGCCTATCTGTTCGGCGCGATGCTGATCGTGCTGTCGAGCGCGCATGCGGACCTGGCGCTGATCGCCTTCACGCTGCTCGTCGGCGCGACGCTGCTTGTCGCCTGGCGCGCGCCGGCGGCCACCGGCGCGCTCGGCGCAGCCGCCGCGACCGTCTTCGTCGTGTTCGCCGAATGGGCGGTGCGCGCCAATCCCGACATGCTGGTGCTGCCGGGCGGTCCAATCGCCGGCATCGCACCGACGGCGATCGACAGCGCGGTGACGCTGCATCTGGTGATGGCGGCGATCTTCGCCGCCGGCTTCGGCATCGCGGGCTTCCTCGCGCAGGGACGTTCGAACTCGGCGATCATTCCGGTGGTGTGGTCGGTCGCGGGTGTCGCGACGCCGATCGCGATCCTGGTCGCGCTCTACGCACGCATCGCGCATCTCGACCGCTCGATCCCGTTCGCCATTCTCGCGGTGCTGCTCGCCGCCGCCTTTGGCGCTGCCACCGAAGCGCTTGCGCGCCGCGAGACCCGGCCGGGCGCCATGATCTCCACGGCCTTGTTCGCGACCGGCACGCTCGGTGCGCTGGCGCTGGCGCTGACGTTTGCGCTGGAGAAGGGCTGGCTCACGATCGCACTGGCGCTGATGTCGCTCGGCACCGCCTGGATCTCGATGCAGCGGCCGATCCCGTTCCTGCGCTGGCTGGCCGCGATCTTCGCAGGCCTGGTCACCGCTCGTATCGGCTATGATCCACGCATCGTCGGCGACGCCGTCGGAACCACGCCGATCTTCAACTGGCTGTTGTGGGGCTACGGCCTGCCGGCGGCATCGTTCTGGGCGGCGAGCCTGTTCCTGCGCCGCCGCGGTGACGACGCCCCTCTGCGCATGGTCGAGAGCGCCGCGATCCTGTTCACCGCGCTGCTCGCCTTCATGGAGATCCGCCATTTTGCGACCGGCGGCAACATGACGTCAGCACCATCGCTGCTCGAATTCGCCCTCCAAGTCTGCATCACGCTCGCCATGGCGATCGGGCTGGAGCGCCTGAGGCAACGCAGCCGCAGCGTCGTGCACAATGTCGGCGCGGTCGTGCTCACGGCGATCGCCGGGCTCATCAGCGTTTTCGGCCTCTTGATCCTGGAGAACCCGCTGCTGTGGCGCACCGATGTCGGCGGCGCCGTGTTCAACCTGCTGCTGCTCGGCTACGCGCTGCCGGCGGTGCTGATGCTGTTGCTGTCCTATGCCGTGGCCGGCGAACGCGGCAAGGCCTATGCCAACACGATTGCGGGCGGCGCGCTGCTGTTCGCGCTTGCCTATGTCACGCTGGAGATCCGCCGCTTCTATCATGGCCCAATCCTCTCCACCGGGGCGACGACGGGCGCCGAGCAATATACCTATTCGATCGGCTGGCTCGGCTTCGGCGTGGTGCTGCTCGGCGTCGGCATTCTCGTCAATTCCGAGCGGGCGCGACTGGCGTCGGCCGTCGTGATCGCGCTGACGATCCTGAAGGCTTTCGTCATCGACATGTCGACGCTGACGGGCGTCTACCGCGCGCTGTCCTTCATGTGCCTCGGCATCGTGCTGGTCGCGATCGGCTGGCTCTACCAGCGTATCCTGTTCCGGCGGCAGGTCGCACCGCCGCCGGCTCCGCAGACGAGCATTTGAAGGTCAGGCCGCGCGAACCGATTCCAGGAATTGCGCGACCTCGACCTTGAGACGGGTGCTGTCCGTGGCCAGCGATTTCGCCGCCGACAGCACCTCGGTCGAGGCCTCTCCGGTCTCGATCGCACCGCGCTGCACGTCGGTGATGTTCGACGAGACCTCCTGCGTGCCGACCGAGGCCTGCTGCACGTTGCGCGAGATTTCCTGCGTCGCCGCGCCCTGCTCCTCGACGGCGGCGGCGATGGCCGCGGCCACCTCGGACAGCCGCTCGATGGTGCCGCCGATCTCCTGGATGGCACTGACCGATTCCTGCGTCGCCGCCTGGATGCCCGAGACCTGCGCCCCGATCTCGCCGGTGGCTTTCGCAGTCTGCTCGGCCAGCGCCTTGACCTCGGAGGCGACGACCGCGAAGCCGCGGCCGGCCTCGCCGGCACGCGCGGCTTCGATGGTCGCGTTCAGCGCCAGCAGATTGGTCTGGCCCGCGATGGTGTTGATGAGCTCGACGACGTCGCCGATGCGGGACGCCGCCTGCGACAGCGCGTTGACGCGGTCGTTCGTCCGCGTCGCCTGCTCGACGGCCTCCGCCGCCATTCGCGCTGAATCCTGCACGCGGCGGCTGATCTCTGTGATGGAGGACGACAGCTCCTCCGAAGCCGATGCCACCGCCTGGACGTTGGTCGAGGCTTCCTCGGAGGCGGCTGCGACGACGGTCGCGAGTTCCTGTCCGCGCTGCGCGGTGTTGGTCAGCGTCGAGGCGGAGGCCTCGAGCTCGGTCGAGGCCGAAGACACGGTGCCGACGACCTCGCCGATCATGGCTTCGAACTTGCGGGTGATGGCGTCGACGCGGCGGCCGCGTTCGATCTTGGCCTCGGCGTCGCGCGCAGCAGCCTCGTCGGCGGCCTTCTTGGCGATCAGCGCCTCCTTGAAGATCTGCAGCGCATCCGCCATCGAGCCGATCTCGGTGCGCTCGCCGCGATGCGGCACCTCGGCCGAGAGGTCACCTTCGCCGAGCGACTGCATCGGGCGGATGATCGAGGCAATGCCACGAGAAACGTCGCGCACGAGATAATAGGCGGCGCCGATCGCGATCACGACCGAGAACACGATGATGCCGACCAGCACGCGGAAGATCATGGCGTAGCTGTCGGCGGCCTGCTTGGTCTCCAGCTCGGCGCCGCGATTGTTCATCTCGATGCCCTTCTGAAGCAGCGGGTCGGCGGCCTGGGCCATCTTCGCGACTTTGGTCTGCAACAGCTCGTTGGCGTCGGTCGGGAAGCGGCCGACATTCTTGCGCGACAGCGCCATCACGTCCTGCACGCCGTTCAGATACTCGGCCCACGCCGTGCTCCATTGCCCATAGAGCGAGCGCTCCTCGGCGGTGGTGATTAGCGGCTCATAGACCTTGCGCGTCTGGTCGATCCGCGCCCGCAGCGAGGCCAAGCGCTTCTCGGCGGCGTCCTTGCCCTCGGCGGTGTCCTGCATCAGATGCAGGCGCAGCGCGACGCGCAGCTCGTTGATGTCGGCGCGAAGCGAGCCGAGCGCCCGCACGCTGGGCAGCCAGCTCTCCGCGATCTCGATAGTATGGGAATTGATGTTCTGCATGGTGCCGATCGCCGTCACGCCGACACCGGCGAGCGAAAGGACGAGGACCGACAGCACGGCCAGAAGCTTGAAGACGATGGACAATTTCGACATCACGACAAATCCCGATGTTACCTAGCAACGCGCAAATTGTCTGCGCCGCAAATCACCACGACGGTGGCGAGACGGAGGTCAGTTCAACAATGCTGGCTGGTTCTTATCCCGTGAGATTGCACCCATAGTTGCAAGCAGGCGTTAACAGGGAGCTACGTAAAATTACGGGACAAGCCTGATAGTCGCTATTTCTCCTGCAACCATCCGTTGCACCTGCACAGCCCCCTCATGCCGCGACGCGCGCCCGCTTGCGCCGCAACATGCGAGGCGGCCGCCGCTACGCCGCCCGTACCGATTCCAGGAAGCGCGCGACTTCGCTCTTGAGCCGGTTGCTCTCCTGCGACAGCGATTGCGCAGCAGAATGCACCTGCGCCGAGGCAGCCCCGGTTTCGCCTGCCCCGCGCTGCACGTGGCCGATATTCGCCGAGACTTCGGAAGTGCCATTCGCGGCGTGCTGGATGTTGCGGGAGATCTCCTGCGTAGCGGCGCCCTGCTCCTCGACCGCGGCGGCAATGGTCGACGAGATCTCCGACATCCGCGCGATGGTATCGCCGATCTCCTTGATCGCACCGGCTGAGTCTTGCGTTGCGTTTTGGATCGCACCGATGTGCTGGCTGATCTCGCCGGTGGCCTTCGCAGTCTGCTCGGCGAGCGCCTTCACTTCGGTCGCGACCACGGCAAAACCCTTGCCGGCTTCGCCCGCCCGCGCCGCCTCGATCGTTGCATTCAACGCTAGCAGATTGGTCTGGCTGGCGATGGTGTTGATCAGCTCGACCACGTCGCCAATGCGGGAGGCGGCCTTGGTCAGCTCGGCGACGCGCGCGTTGGTGCGCTGGGCCTGCTCGACCGCGACATCGGCGACACGCGCCGATTCCTGCACCTGACGGCTGATCTCGGAGATGGAGGAGGTCATTTCCTCGCTCGCCGAAGACACCGACTGCACGTTTGCGGAGGCCTCTTCGGAGGCGGCCGCCACGACAGTAGCAAGCCCGTTGCCGCGCTCGGCGGCCTGCGTCAGCGTGTTCGAGGACGCCTCCAGCTCGGTTGCAGCCGACGAGACAGTATCGATGATCTCGCCAACCGCGCCTTCGAAATTATCGGCAAGCCGGCGCATGTCGGCCTTGCGCTGCTGGCGCCCGCGCGCCTCAGCTTCGATCTGCTCGGTGCGCAGCCGCTCGGCCTCCGCCATGTTGGTCCTGAACACCTCGACGGCACCAGCCATCTCGCCGATCTCGTCCTTGCGCCCGATGCCGGGAACGGAAATCGAAAGCTCGCCGCGCGCAAGCCGCGTCATCGCACCGACCATGCCGGCAAGCGCCTTCGAGATCGAACGCCCCAGAAGGAAGCCGACCGCGGCGAGCACGACGACGGTAATGGCGAAGGCGACCATCATCCACATGCGCACGGCATCGCGGGTCGCAGCCTCTGCAGCTTCGGCCTTCTTGTAGAGTCCTTCGACTGTATTGCGCACCTCGACCATACCCGGCTCGAGCTCGCGGAAGATCTTCATCATGCTGGCGTCAAGGGCTGCGCTCTGCTGTGCAGTGTCGGCCCACGCCGTGAACTCGGACTGGTATTTCTGCAGCTTGGCCGTGATGTCGTTCATCACAGCCGTAGGAACTGCGACGACCTCTATCGCCTTGGAGAATTCGACTGCGGCCTTCTTAATCTCGGCGATGTATTTTTGGTCGCGCCGCAGCATGAAGTCCTTCTCATGCCGGCGCATCATCAGCATCCAGCTCGTGGTCCTGGGATCGTCGATCTCCTTGAGCTTGGCTTCGATGTCGTGCACCGCGGCGCGGAGCGAGCCGGACAGGCCCAGCGTCTCGCTCAGGCCGAGCCGGGTCTCCGCGGCAACCAATTTGCCGAAGTCCGACGCGTATCGCTTGAAGCCGTCCTGGGCCTGCTTCATCCGTTCGGAGAGCGCGCTCATGCCGCCGGCCGCCATCAGACGCTCGACCTCCTCGAAATCGCGGTTGATCGGCCCGATCAACTCCGCGTGCGCCTTGGCGTAGCTCTCGTTCCGGCGCTGCTGAAAGTTCTTCTCGTTGCGGCGCGCCTCCAGCATCTCGATCGAGAGCTGCTTGTCGAGATCGGCAATCGCACGAGCCCGGTTGGCGACGGCGCGGGAGGCGTCCTGGGAGAGGCTGCCAATCTGATAGATCGCGCCGAAGGCGACGAGACCCAACAATCCGAACAGTCCGATCGCCATGACCTTATGGGTGAGGCGAATGGAAGGGCCACTCATGGGATGTGCTCCAATACGATCGATACGCAATACAAGCAGGGCGACTCAGCGCCCGGAATATTGCGGAGATCATGACTGCATCGGTTTTCCGGAAGGTTAACCGTGCGCGGTCTTCGTCGCGTCTCCGCGATATTCACGCGCGCAAATGCCGCGCCTCTACGCGCGGCGGTTGCAGTTCTCTCAGAACATGCCGCGTCAGGCCGCGCGCACGGTGTCGAGGAATTTGCCGACCTCGAGCTTGAGGCGATTGCTGTCGCCCGACAGCGACTGTGCCGCTGCCAGCACCTGCGACGATGCCGATCCGGTTTCGCCCGCGCCGCGCTGCACGTCGGTGATGTTGGACGAGACCTGATGGGTGCCCTCGGCCGCCTGCTGCACGTTGCGGGAAATCTCCTGCGTCGCCGCGCCCTGCTCCTCGACGGCCGCGGCGATCGTGGACGATATCTCGGACAGCTTTTCGATGGTGTTGCTGATG
Source organism: Bradyrhizobium sp. WSM4874 (assembly GCF_055811835.1). Taxonomy (NCBI): domain Bacteria; kingdom Pseudomonadati; phylum Pseudomonadota; class Alphaproteobacteria; order Hyphomicrobiales; family Nitrobacteraceae; genus Bradyrhizobium; species Bradyrhizobium sp. WSM4874. The sequence goes on along the minus strand of NZ_JBVVPR010000008.1, from coordinate 206,824 downwards.
GCGCTGATCGCGCTGACCGAGTCCTGCGTTGCCGCCTGAATGCCGGAAATCTGCTGGCCGATCTCGCCGGTCGCCTTCGCGGTCTGCTCGGCGAGCGCCTTCACTTCGGAAGCCACCACGGCAAAGCCGCGACCGGCCTCGCCGGCGCGTGCCGCCTCGATGGTGGCATTGAGCGCCAGCAGGTTGGTCTGGCCGGCGATGGTGTTGATCAACTCGACCACGTCGCCAATGCGAGCCGCCGCCTTGGACAATTCGCCGACACGATCGGTCGTGGTTCGGGCCTGGGTAACCGCCTCGCTCGCGACCCGCGCCGATTCCTGCACCTGCCGGCTGATCTCGGTGATCGAGGACGACAGCTCTTCGGTCGCAGAGGCAACCGACTGCACATTGGTCGACGCCTCCTCGGAGGCCGCGGCCACAACTATCGTCAGTTCCTGTGCCCGCTCCGCCGTCGAGGTCAGCGTCGAGGCCGAAGCCTCGAGCTCCGTCGCGGCCGAGGAGACGGTGTCGACGATCTCGCCGACGGCGCCTTCGAAACTGTCGGCAAGCCTGCGCATGTCCGCCTTGCGCTGCTCGGCCGCCATCTGGTCCTGCCGCATCTTGGCTTCCGCTTCCTCGCGCGCCTTCTGCTCCGAGACGACCTTGAATTTCTCGACGGCCGCGGCGACGCCGCCGACCTCGTCCTTGCGGCCGAGACCCGGCAGGACAACAGAGAAGTCACCGCCAGCGAGCTTGTCCATGGCAACCGTGAGCGCGCGGATCGGCCGGGCGATGGTCAGGAAGGACATCAGCCACGAACCTATGAGGACGAGCACGGCGCACGCGCCGACCACCATGCCGAGACGCTCGCTCGCGGCCATCTCCTGTGTCGCGGCAGCGATTTCTTCCTCGCTTTTATGCTTGGCGAAATCGGCAATCTCGCTGGTCAAATTATCCAGTTGCGTAGCGAGCGGCAGCGTCACCTCACGGACATGGCGCGCGCCTTCCTCGGAAATCTTGGCGGCGCGGGCGGGGTCCGTGGCCGCCACGGCAATGGCCTCGCTGCGAACTGAGGCGTTCTGCTGCGCGCCCTTCAGGTAATCGGCGGACGTAGACTTGAGCTTCTCCATCCGCGCGCGATTTTCCGGGGAGTGCGTCAATCTGAGCATGGAATCGACGACGCCGTTCAGCGCTTTCGACCGCTCAAGCAGAGTCTCGCTCGCCTTTTGCAAGTCACCCTGATTGTTGGCAAGACGCATGTCCCGTACAGCGAGCTGCATGCCGCGTATCCCAAGCTTGGCTTCGGTGGCCTCGCGCACCAATTCCTGCTGCGCAATCGCTGCTTGGTTGGAATGACGCACGGTGTTGTTGCCGATGACCTGGCTCGCGATCATGGCGCCGACGAGAATAACGCCGAACGCCGAAGCGAGCGCGAGCTTGGTACCGATTTGCAGATTCTGGATGAGTTTCGACATGGGCGCGTTTCCCGGGGATTACGCGGCCAAGTCATTGTCGGCCGCCCTCGGCGTTGATCGCCCTTGCCTAAAAACTGAGCCTCAGGTGTGGTGATCCGGTTAACGACCGCCCCCGGACAAATACCGGACTCGCCAGAAATCCCTTGAAATACGGCACGTTCCGCGCGCTTAACAGGTTAACCACACGCGGCGGTAGGATGCCCGATTTCTAGCCAGTGCGACCGAGGGCCTTCTGGCTCTCGCCGATCAGGCTGATCCGGAACACCGGCTCCTTGTTCTCGTCGAGCAGCTCCATGCGCCATTCGGCGTTCTGCTTCAGGCCGCGCGAGATGCCGCCGAGCAAATTGGCACAGACTTCGGTCATCTCGGTCCAGGCCGCAGCGCGATCCTCGAACTCATATGGCTGGTCGGCAGCACCGGAATAGCGGCCGGTGCTGATACGGAAGAAGTACAGCGACATCGTTGAACCCTTTGATCGGGCCGCGCCCCCCGGCCGTACGCAAACTGGGGCGCGAACAGCTACCAACGCATGAAAGCCGCCGTCCGTATGACTACGGCGCGGCGGCTTCGTGTCTGATGACAGCCATCAACGGTAAAGTGCGCCGAGTGTCCCGCGCAGCCAACTCACTGGGTCGAGCGGCGCAGCTCCAGCGGGGCGTCGTCCCTGGCGGGCTCTGATTTGGCTTGCGGCTTCACCGGCTCGAGCCGGCTGCTCTCGACGCGCGGGGTCTCGACACGCGCGGCGACTTCGGTGTTGGGCGTGCCGACCGAACCCGTGTGTTCCGAAGTGCGCAGCGAGCGCGGCCGCGCGACAGCGCGCGCCATCAGCATCTGGTTGCCGCCCTGGTGATGGAAATCGCAATAGGCGAAGCCCATTCCCGACACCGAGCCGCGGAAACTGCGATCGTCGGTCTTTTCAAGGTTGAAACAGGGCTCGAACGGAATGCCCTTGATCGAGGCGCAGACGTTCTGGCCACGGATCTGAAGCGTGTTGCCGGGCAGGCGGAGATGTTTCACCGGACCTGCACCCGAGAACTGCACGGCGCCAGCGGCGCCGAGGTCGTCCATGATGCGGCCCGCGCCCCGGGTGCCGTCAAAGCAGGTGAAAGCAAACACCTTCCCGGCGACGAAGCGGCGCGCCTCATCGGCGTTCATGCTTCCAGCAATGGCCGGCGCGAACGTCGCTACCGCCGTGACCGCCCCCAACACAATACGCGCAAGCATGCTCAACTCCGAACCAACCCGCAGCGGGCTATGCCTTATCTCTTTACCCGCTGCTTACCATACTAACCATGGCGACATTGAAGCAGCATGGTTGGTAAAGTCTGAACGCCGTTAGACAATTTTTACCACCGTGCGACCGCGGACCTGGCCGGCCAGGATTTTAGCGCCCCACTCCGGAACGTCGGAAAGCGGGATTTCGTGAGTGATTTCAGCTAGTTTCGTCGGATCCAGATCGGACGCCAGGCGTTGCCAGGCGGCTTTCCGCGGCTCGATCGGGCACATCACGGAATCGATGCCGAGAAGGCACACCCCGCGCAAAATGAAGGGTGCGACGGAAGACGGCAGGTCCATGCCGCCGGCCAAGCCGCAGGCGGCGATCGCGCCGCCATACTTCGTCATCGACAGGAGATTTGCGAGCGTGGTCGAGCCGACGCTATCGACGCCACCTGCCCAGCGCTCCTTGGCGATGGGCTTGGCGGCCGCCGACAATTCATTGCGATCGATCACCTCAGTCGCGCCGATCTCTTTCAGATAGTCCGCTTCGGACGCACGGCCGGTGGAGGCGATGACGTGATAGCCGAGCTTCGAGAGCACGGCGGTTGCGACCGAGCCGACGCCACCCGCCGCGCCCGTCACCACGACCGGACCGCTCTTGGGCGACAGCCCGTGCTTCTCCAGCGCCAGCACGGACAGCATCGCGGTGAAGCCGGCGGTGCCGATCGCCATGGCGTCGCGCGCCGACAGGCCCTGCGGAAGAGCGACCAGCCAGTCGCCTTTCACCCGCGCCTTCTCGGCGTAGGCGCCGAGATGGGTTTCGCCCATGCCCCAGCCGGTGCAGACGACCTTGTCGCCCGCCTTCCATTGCGGATGCGAGGACTGCTCGACCGTGCCGGCGAAATCGATGCCCGCAATCATCGGGAAACGGCGCACTACCGGCGCCTTGCCGGTGAGCGCGAGGCCGTCCTTGTAGTTCAACGTCGACCATTCCACGCGGACGGTCACGTCGCCCTCCATCAGCTCGGCTTCGTCGAACTGCGTGAGCTGCGCGGTGGTGCCCTTGTCCGCCTTGTCGATCCGGATCGCCTTGAAAGTGGCCACAGCAAAACTCCCTGACTTGTTTCAGGGGATGTTTAGCCGATCAGGCAGGCTGCGCAACCGCCCGCTGGACCGGTTTCTCCACGATCGGAAGATTGATGAGCGCCGAGAGCACGCCGAACAGGATCGAGAGCCACCAGATCGGCGTGTAGGAACCGAACCGCTCGAACACGATGCCGCCGAGCCAGACGCCGAGGAAGCCGCCAACCTGATGGCTGACGAAGGCGAAACCATAGAGGGTGGCGAACCAGCGCGTGCCGAACATGATCGCGACCAGCGCCGAGGTCGGCGGCACGGTCGACAGCCAGGTCAGGCCGGAGACCGCTCCGAACGCAATCGCCGAGAACGGCGTGATCGGGAACGAGATGAAGGCAAGCGTCGCAAGCGCGCGGGTGAAATAGATGGTCGAGAGGATGTAGCGCTTGGGCAGGCTGTTCTGGAGATAGCCGACGCTCAGCGATCCCATGATGTTGAACAAGCCGATCGCCGCGATCACCCAGCCGCCGATTTGCGTGGAGATGCCGCTATCGACCAGGAAGGCCGGCAAATGCACCGTGATAAAGGCAAGCTGGAAGCCGCAAGTGAAGAAGCCGAGGACAAGCAGCACGTAGGAGCGATGGCCGAAGGCTTCCGCGAGTGCTTTGGTGAAGGTCTGTTGGTCCGCAGGCGCCGCGTTTGCCGTGCTTGCGACCGGCGGCGTCGAGAGCGCCAGCGCCAGCGGGATGATCAGCAGCATCAGGAAACCGAACACGGTGAGCGCCTGCTGCCAGCCGAAATTGTCGATCAAGGCCACACCGATCGGCGCGAACAGGAACTGCCCGAACGATCCCGCCGCAGTGCCGGCGCCGAGCGCAAGGCCGCGCTTCTCGGCCGGCAAGAGCTTGGTGAACGCCGAGAGCACCAGATTGAACGAGCAGCCGGCGAGACCGAAGCCGACCATGACGCCGGCGCCGATGTTCAGCGACAGCGGAGTCGAGGAATAGCGCATCAGGAGCAAGCCGCCGGCATAGAGCAGAGCGCCGACGCACATCACCCGGAACAGGCCGAAGCGATCGGCGACCGCGCCGGCGACGGGCTGGCCCAATCCCCACAGCAAATTCTGAAACGCGATCGCGAGCCCGAACACGTCGCGGCCCCAGGCATATTCATGGCTCATCGGCTGCACGAAGAAGCCGAGCGCCGAGCGCGGGCCGAAGCCGAGCATCCCGATCGCGCAGCCGCAGAGAATGATGATCGCCGGCGTGCGCCAGGTGGAGGAACGGGAAACCGAACCGAGTTCGCCCATCTGTGTCGACATGCTGTTCCTCGTGCGTCGTCGCGGATTTCGCAAAATGGCAACCGCGAGCCAGCTCGTTTAATGCATTTGCATGAAAACCCCAAGTCAAAAACGATTGCATTCCGCGAAGAGCTGGCGCCGGAGCATTGCATTTCCTCGCGGCCTTATCCGACGCGCGCCGAGCGTCCGACCTAACGGATCCGGGTGTCCATTTGACGGAAATGTGTGCGGCGAGATCTGGCGGCCTGCCGCGCAGGGTGTTATGTTTGATTTACTCAAGTTGAGCATATTCGATAGTCCACCGGCCCCTCGGCCGGATTTCTCAGGCTAAAGATATACTCATACTGAGCATAATTGACATGCACGGGAGGCTTGGATGCCGCTAACTGGAATTTACGGCCCCGACGACTTTGCCAACCGGCCCCAGGGCCACGTCATCACCACGGCACGGGCCGAGCAGGCGCGAACCGGACCTTCGCTGCCGATGCCTTCGCTGGAATGGACGCCGGAGGTCGAGCGAGCCACCGCACCGCTTTACGAGCGCGTGAAACACGTCATCCCGCCGATCGAATGGCCGCTGATGGCCCCGACGATCAAGGCGATCAACGAGCTGAAGCAGGCGCGGGGCGCGGTGATCCTCGCGCACAATTACCAGGCGCCGGAGATCTTCCACTGCGTCGCCGACATCGGCGGTGATTCGCTCCAGCTCGCCATCGAAGCCACCAGGGTGAAGGCCGATATCATCGTCCAGTGCGGCGTGCACTTCATGGCGGAGACGTCGAAACTGCTCAATCCGGACAAGACGGTGCTGATCCCCGATACGCGCGCCGGCTGCTCGCTCGCCGCCAGCATCACCGGTGCCGACGTCCGCCTGCTCCGCGACAAATTTCCCGGCGTGCCTGTCGTTGCCTATGTCAACACCTCCGCGGAGGTGAAGGCCGAGGTCGATATCTGCTGCACCTCGTCGAACGCGGTGCAGGTGGTCGAGAGCCTCGGCGTGCCGAGTGTGATCTTCCTGCCGGACCGCTATCTCGCCACTTACGTGGCCTCGAAGACCGACGTGAAGATCATCGCCTGGAAGGGTGCGTGCGAGGTGCACGAGCGTTTCACCGGCGCCGAGCTGCGCAGCTACCGCGAGGCCGATCCCTCCGTTCAGATCATCGCCCATCCCGAATGCCCTCCGGATGTGCTGGCCGAGGCCGACTTCACCGGCTCGACCGCGCACATGATCAACTGGGTGCGCGAGCGGCGGCCGCGGCGGCTGGTGATGATCACGGAATGCTCGATGGCCGACAATGTGCGCGCCGAGCTGCCGGATGTGGAAATACTGCGCCCCTGCAACATCTGCCCGCACATGAAGCGCATCACGCTGGCCAACATTCTGGAGAGCCTGCTGACGCTTCGTGAAGAGGTGACGATCGATCCCGCACTTGCGGACCGCGCAAGGCGCTCGGTCGAGCAGATGATCAATTTGAGGAACTAGCAATACACCTGCCGTCGTCCCGGCCTAGTGCGCAAGTGCGCACGGGGGGCCGGGACCCATAACCACCGAACGCCGTCGTTGCAAAGGACAGCGTCGAAGAGCTGAGCCAAACAACAGCTGCTGGCGCGTATGGTCCCGGCCCCCCGTGCGCAATTGCGCATTAGGCCGGGACGACGGCGAGAGCTTGGAGAATGCTATGACAACAAACAACATCCACACCCTCAGCCGCAGCGCCGACGACGTCATCATCGTCGGCGGCGGCCTTGCGGGATTGTTCTGCGCGCTCAAGCTCGCGCCACGGCCCGTGACATTGATCTCGGCCGCGCCGCTCGGACAGGGCGCGTCGTCCGCATGGGCGCAAGGCGGCATCGCCGCGGCAATGGCTGAAGGCGATACGCCGGAGGCGCACGCCGCGGACACGATCGCGGTCGGCGGCGGCATCGTCGACGAAGCGGTGGCGCTCGGCATCGCACGGGAAGCCGCGCCGCGGATTCACGATCTTCTCGCCTACGGCGTGCCGTTCGACCGCGATCTCGAAGGCCGGCTCGCAGTCGGGCGCGAAGCCGCACACTCGGCGCGGCGCATCGTGCATGTGCGCGGCGACGGCGCGGGCGCCGCCATTATCGCGGCGCTGAGCGATGCCGTGCGGTGCACGCCGTCGATCCGGCTGATCGAAGGTTTCGTCGCCGAAGCGCTGTTGACCGAGGACGGCGCCGTCACCGGCCTACAATTGCGCAAAACTGGCGAGGCGGAAGCACGCCCAATCCTGCTCGCCGCGCGGACGATGGTGCTCGCCACGGGCGGCATAGGCCATCTCTATGCCGTCACCACCAATCCGCGCGAGGCCTGCGGATCCGGCCTTGCGATCGCCGCACGCGCCGGCGCGGTGATCGCAGATCCCGAGTTCGTGCAGTTTCACCCGACCGCCATCATGGTCGGCCGCGATCCGGCGCCGCTCGCCACCGAAGCCTTGCGCGGCGAAGGCGCGACGCTGATCAACGGCCGTGGCGAGCGTTTCATGGTGGCGCGCCACCCGCTCGCCGAGCTCGCACCGCGCGACATCGTGGCCCGCGGCGTGTTCGCGGAGATCTCGGCCGGACGTGGCGCCTTCCTCGATGCGCGGCAGGCGCTGGGCGCACGTTTTGCCGATAAATTCCCGACCGTTCATGCAAGCTGCATCGCCGCCGGCATCGATCCCGCCACGCAGGCCGTCCCGATCGCACCGGCGGCGCACTATCACATGGGCGGCATCGCGGTCGACGATCGCGGCCGCAGCTCGATCGACGGGCTCTGGGCCGGCGGCGAAGTGTCGTCCACCGGCGCGCATGGCGCGAACCGGCTGGCGTCGAATTCGCTGCTCGAGGCCGTGGTCTACGCCGCACGCATCGCCGATGACATCGCCGGCCGCACCAGCCCCTCGCCCGCCCGCCTTGCGGACGTGGTGATACCGCGGGGCGGCGCGCCGGATGCTGCGGCCGTGAAGCAGCTGCGGATGCTGATGAGCGCGCATGTCGGCGTGATCCGCGATGATGACGGGCTTGCGGACGCGGTTCGCAGCTTCGCCGCGCTCGAACACGAGGCCACGAGCATCGCGGTCCGCAACATGGCAACGGCAGCCCTGCTCGTGGCGGCATCGGCTTGGAACCGGTGCGAGAGCCGCGGCGCGCATTTCCGCTCCGACCACTCTGCGGACGATCCCGCACTCGCGCAACGCACGATGACGACGCTCGCAGCAGTGCGCGAGATCGCGGACAGCCTGACCAAATGTCCGAAATCACGAACCGCGCAACCCTTGACCGTCTGACGGAGTTCTTCCCATGATCACCCCGATCTCTCTGCAATATCCCGACGCCTTCCTCTCCCCGCTCGCGATCGACGGGGCCGTGCTGCGCGCGCTCGATGAGGATCTCGGACGCGCCGGCGACATCACCTCGCTTGCGACGATTCCCGAGGCAACGAAGGCGCAAGCGATCCTGGTCGCACGGCAATCCGGCGTGATCGCCGGCTTGCCGCTGGCGCTCGCCACCTTGCAAAAGCTTTCGCCTGACATCGAGGTACGCGCACATGTTCGCGACGCCGCGCGCGTCGGCCGCGGACAGCAGGTGCTGACGATCTCGGGGCCGGCACGCGCCATCCTCACGGCGGAGCGGACCGCGCTGAACTTCGTCGGCCGCATGTCGGGCGTTGCGACGCTCACGGCGGACTATGTTGCGCGCACCGAGGGCACCCGGATGCGAATCTGCTGCACGCGAAAGACCACGCCTGGGCTGCGCGCGTTGGAGAAATACGCGGTACGCTGCGGTGGCGGCTTCAATCACCGCTTCGGGCTCGACGACGCGATCCTGATCAAGGACAACCACATCGCGGTCGCCGGCGGCATCCGCCCGGTGCTGGAGCGCGCCCGCGCCCATGCCGGCCATCTCGTCAAGATCGAGATCGAGGTCGACACGCTTCCGCAGTTGCGCGAGGTGCTCGACACCGGCCTTGCCGATGCCGCGCTGCTCGACAACATGGACATTGCGACGCTGCGCGAAGCCGTTGGGATCAACGAGGGACGCCTCGAGCTGGAGGCATCTGGCGGTGTCACCCTGGACTCGATCCCAGCCATCGCGGCGACCGGCGTCGACTACGCCTCAGCCGGCGCGCTGACGCATTCGGCGCCGAATTTCGACTGCGCGTTGGATATCGAGGCGTGAGGTCGGTCTTACCTCTCCGTCATGGCCGGGCTTGTCCCGGCCACCCACGCCTTGCGACTCGGTGCAAAGAACGTGGATGCCCGGGACAAGCCCGGGCATGACGAATTCTTGTGAACGCCTACCTTCGTTCGCTTACGCCCATCTCGGCGGAGCTCTTGGCTTCCTGGGTGAGCTCGGCGGAGAGCGCGGCGGTCTGCGCGGGGGTGCCCCAGCTCGGTTCCTCGCTGCCGTCGCCCCAGGCGCGCGGGCGATAGAAGGTGTGGACGCCGGTCTTGTACATCTTCTTCATCTCGGCGACCCAGGACGGGCGCACCCAATAGGCGTGGTAGTGCGTGGACTTGCCGACCTCGGGCAGCCAGATCTGGCCGTCGAGCATGGCCTTCGAGATCTTTTTCGCACGCTCCCACATCTCGGGCTCGCGGATCACGTCGGCATTGTTGTCGCAGGCGAAGGTGAACTGGCAGGCGAGATGGCGGTGCTTGTTCTGATAGACGGCGCCGCACACCGTGTCCGGATATTTTCCGGAGAACACGCGGTTCATCACCACCTGCGCAACCGCCATCTGGCCGCGCACGGCCTCGCCGCGAGACTCGAAATAGATGGCCTCCGCGAGGCATTTTTCGGACTTCGCGCGCGACTTGTCGTCGAGTGCGAGCCGCTCCGCCGGCGATCTGGCGCGCTGGTTGTCGACGTTGACCTCACCCTTCGGCGCGACGCTCTCGCCGCTTTCGATATCCCTCGCAATATCCACCGACGGCGGCGACAGCGAGGCCGTCACCTTCATGTCGGGGTCGGGCATCACGATCAGCGGCTCCGCACCAGGTTGCCAGCTCTCGATGCTCTCGACATTGCCGCCGAGCGAGGAGCTGCCGAAGAACAGGTTCGAGGTTTTGACGCGGAATGGATCGCGCGGCGGTGCAGCCGGAATGGTGGCCTGCTTCAGCGCTTCGAGCGGCTGGAGCGCGAGCGAGCGCGCAGCGTCGCTGGCTTGTGGCGCATTGGTGTATTGCGGCAACGGCGGCGCGCGCAGCGCTTCCGCGAGTTCGGGGTCGAGCACGGCCGCGGACTCCGGCGACATCGCCTGTGGCAAAGCGACAGTCTTGGCGCCGAACACCGAGCTGTTCGACGTCGCGGGATCTTCCTGCGTCGGCGCTGCCGTCGGCGCGCCCGCTTCGGGAGCCTGCGTCGGTATGACCGTTGCGAGGCGATCACCCTTCATGGAGCGATCGACCTTGGGAAAATCGGCGGCCTGGTAGCGCGGCGGCGCCTGAAGCGCCGGATTGCGGCTGATCCCGCCGGTGACGTCGCGGCCGTCGAGGCTCGCGAGGCGAACCATCGCGCTCTGCGGAGCCGAAGTGCCGATCGGCCGGGAAAAACTGTAAGTGGCGAGCTGGATGGAGGACGCAGCAGAGAACACCTGCCTCTGCCAACGCTCCGCGACGCCGGGTTGGCGCGCCAGCAGCGAGGCAATGTCCTGATAGCCGGTCTCTCTCGGCATCAATGCGAAGATGCAGAGACCGATGCCGAAGGACGCGAACCGCGCGCCCTTCGGATGGGTACGCAACAAAAACATCGATACGCTCACGCTACGCTTACGCTAGAAAAATCGAGCCGCAGTACATCCGTGCAATTCGATCTTTATCGTGAGTATCTAATTTAGGTTGCCGGGGCGTTAATCGGCGTTGCGCATGCGGCACACGCAAGCAATCGCAGGTGTTTTCACGGGGTGACGATGCGCCTTGGTAAATGCGCCCTCACGCGACGGGGTAAACAATTGGTCAACGCGAATGGTGAAGGAACCCTTGCGCGCACGTATCGCCACGGGCCGCGCGGTTCGGTTCCATCGTCACATCAACAACCGCTGTCATGCCCCGCGAAGGCGGGCATCCAGTACGCCGAGGCTTCTGCGTTCAAGCACTGACGTCTCGGCGTACTGGATCGCCCGGTCGAGCCGGGCGATGACAGCGAGTGTGTGGTGGTCGCGATGACGGTGTGGCGAGAGCATCGCTTCAAATGACAGAGGCGGGGTTTTGCCCCGCCTCTTTCGCTCTCAACATTTCAACTCGTCGCTTATGCCTGGCTCGCGACCGCCTTGCCGAGCGCGGCTTGCGCGGCGGCGAGGCGGGCGATCGGAACGCGGTAGGGCGAGCAGGAGACGTAGTCGAGGCCGATCGCGTGGCAGAAGGCGACGGAGGCGGGATCGCCGCCATGCTCGCCGCAGATGCCGACCTTGAGCGAGGCGCGCGTCTTGCGACCACGTGCGACGCCGATCTTGACGAGCTCGCCGACGCCTTCCTGGTCGAGCGCGACGAAGGGATCGATCGGCAGGATGCCCTTGGACACGTAGGTGCCGAGGAAGCTCGCGGCATCGTCACGGCTGATGCCGTACGTCGTCTGCGTGAGGTCGTTGGTACCGAACGAGAAGAACTCGGCGCTCTCCGCGATCTCGGCCGCGAGCAGGCAGGCGCGCGGCAGCTCGATCATGGTGCCGACCTGATAGGTCAGCTTGGTGTTGGTGTCGCGCATCACCGCCTTTGCGGTGGAGTCGATGCGCGCCTTGACGAGGTCGAGCTCCATCTTGGTGGCGATCAGCGGTACCATCACCTCGAGGCCGACGGCCTTGCCGGTGCGCTTCTCGGCCTCGACCGCCGCTTCGAAGATCGCACGCGCCTGCATCTCGGCGATCTCGGGATAGGCGATCGCGATGCGGCAGCCGCGGAAGCCGAGCATCGGATTGAACTCCGACAGCTCGCGCGCGCGGTCGGCCAGGCGCCGCGGGTCGGTGTTCATGGCGCGCGCCACTTCCTCGACCTCGGCATGGGTGTGCGGCAGGAACTCGTGCAGCGGCGGATCAAGCAAACGGATCGTGACGGGCAGACCCTTCATGATCTCGAACAGCTCGACGAAGTCGGCGCGCTGCATGGGCAGCAGCTTTGCCAGTGCAGCGCGCCGCGACTGCTCGTCCTCGGAGAGGATCATCTCGCGCACGGTGCGGATACGCGTCTCCTCGAAGAACATGTGCTCGGTACGGCAGAGGCCGATGCCTTCCGCGCCGAACTTGATCGCGGTGTGCGCGTCCTCCGGCGTGTCCGCGTTGACGCGCACGCCGATCTTGCGGACCTGGTCGGCCCATTTCATCAACGTGCCGAACTCGCCGGACAGTTCGGGCTCGATCATCGGCATGCGGCCGGCCAGCACCTGGCCGAGCGAGCCGTCGATGGTGATGACGTCGCCGGTCTTGAAGGTGCGCGAGCCGATGCTCATGGTGCCGCGGCCGTAATCGACGCGGATGGTGCCGCAACCGGAGACGCAGGGCTTGCCCATGCCGCGCGCGACCACTGCAGCATGCGAGGTCATGCCACCGCGGGTGGTCAAGATGCCTTCGGCGGCGTGCATGCCGTGGATGTCTTCGGGGCTGGTCTCGATCCGGACCAGAATCACCTTGCGGCCGTCGGCCTGAAGCTTGGCCGCTTCGTCCGAGGAGAACACGATCTCGCCGGAGGCCGCACCCGGCGAGGCCGGTAGGCCGGTCGCGATCACGTCGCGCTTGGCGTTGGGGTCGATGGTCGGATGCAGCAGCTGGTCGAGCGAGGCGGGGTCGATCCGCGTCACCGCTTCCTTCTTGGTGATCAGGCCTTCATTGGCGAGTTCGACCGCGATGCGCAGCGCCGCTTTCGCGGTGCGCTTGCCGCCGCGGGTCTGCAGCATCCAGAGCTTGCCCTGCTCGACCGTGAACTCCATGTCCTGCATGTCGCGGTAGTGCTTCTCAAGCAGCGTGTAGATCCGCGTCAGCTCCTTGAAGGCCTCCGGCATCGCCGATTCCATCGACGCCTTGTCGGAGCCCGAGTCCTTGCGCGCTTCCTCGGTGATGTCCTGCGGCGTGCGGATGCCCGCCACCACGTCCTCGCCTTGCGCGTTGATCAGGAACTCGCCGTAGAGCTTGCTCTCGCCGGTCGAGGGATTGCGCGTGAAGGCAACGCCGGTCGCCGAGGTCTCGCCCATGTTGCCGAACACCATGGCCTGCACGTTGACCGCGGTGCCCCAGGATTCCGGAATGTCGTGCAGTCTACGGTAGGTCACCGCGCGGGCGTTCATCCAGGATGAAAACACCGCGCCGATCGCGCCCCAGAGCTGGTCGTGCGGATCCTGCGGAAAATCCTTGCCGGTTTCGCGCGCGACCGCGTCCTTGTACTTGCCGACCAGATCGACCCAGTCGTCGGCGGTGAGATCCGTGTCGAGCGTGTAGCCCTGGCTGTCCTTGAAGGTGTCGAGGATTTCCTCGAAATGATGATGCTCGAAGCCGAGCACCACGTCCGAATACATGGTGATGAAGCGGCGATAGCTGTCATAGGCGAAGCGGCGATCGCCGGACAGTTCCGACAGCGCTTCCACCGTCTCGTCGTTGAGGCCGAGATTGAGCACGGTGTCCATCATGCCCGGCATCGAGGCGCGGCCGCCGGAACGCACGGAGACGAGCAGCGGGTTCCTGGAATCGCCGAAGATCTTGCCGGTCAACTTGCCGACATGGTCGAGCGCCTTCTCAACCTGCGACTTCAATTCCTTCGGGTAGGACTTGTCGTGCGCATAGAAGTAGGTGCAGACCGAGGTCGGAATGGTGAAGCCCGGAGGCACCGGCAGGCCGAGATTGGCCATCTCGGCGAGGTTGGCGCCCTTGCCGCCGAGCAGATCGCGCATCTCCGCTTTGCCCTCGGCCTTGCCGTCCCCGAACGTGAACACCCACTTGCCGGCCTTGGCCGCAACAGGCGCAGCCTTGGCTAGGGCAGCCTTGCTCGGTGCCGGCTTTACGGCGACCTTCGGCGCAACCGGCTTCGTCGGTGCCTTCGCAACAGCCTTGGAAGCCGGCTTGGCAACCGGCTTAACAGCGGCTTTGGCCACCGGCTTCGGGGCGCGCTTGGCAAGTGCCTTGCGGGCCGCCGGCGCGGCTTTCGCCTTGGCGGAGGACTTTGATTTCGCTGGCATTTTCGCTGGAGTTTTCGAGGCGGCTTTGGCCATAGCTTGCACACAACCTGCGAGAGGAATGGGTAATTGCGGGCCTTACACCACTTTGGGCAGGTCCGCGCAAGTCGGAGAGTTCCGTAGAATGAAGGCCTAGAGATGGAGCCACTTCAACAATCCGAGCCCGATCGCACCATTTATGATGAGAAAGATCGCGACGATCAGGTTCAACAGGCGCGGCATGATCAGGATGAGCACACCCGCAAGCAGCGACAGGATCGGCGAGATGTGGGCGACGGTGATGTGCATGAATTTTCTTTCCGTGGGGTGGGGGCGAATCGCGGCGGGATCATAGCGGACTGGGTTCCGCGGGTAGAGACGCACTGGGGACGCGCGAGTTCCCGGCTTCGCGAAAACTGCCCGAAAATGCCGCGAATGCGGCGGGCGTTTTCCGGAACATCGCGAAGACGCATGCATTGGCAACCGGTCGCGCCATTGGCGCTTCCCGAAAACCTTCTCGAAGGAGTTGCCCATGCGGAACAGGATTCTTGCTCTTGCAGCGCTCGCGGCCGCGATCGGCTCGCCCCTTGCGGCGCAGGCGCAAAGCAGCGTCACCGTGGGACGCGCGCCCGTCGTCGTCGACAGTGGCCCGACCATTGCGGTCGAGCAGCGGCCGGCTTTCCGCGACTATGTCGTTGAACAACGTGTGCCGGCTTTCCGCATCCCGGATCGCGTGGTGGTCGGTGCCACCTTACCTGAAAGCGGCGTCACCTATTATGACGTGCCGCAACGTTTCGGCGCTACCACCTATCGCTACACCGTCGTGAACGGCGAGACCGTGTTGGTCGAGCCGCGCTCGCGGCGCATCGTCGAGGTGATGGACTAGCGTCTTCAGGGATCGACTAGGTGTCCGGCGCGTCACATCAATCAGGCTGACGCGAGCAGTATAGTCGGACATCAGGCCCCGCCCGGTCCTCCCCCCGCCGGGCGGGGCTTTTTGTGCTTTCGTCATTCCGAGGCGCGCGAAGCGCGAGCCCGGAATGACAGTGTTGGCGGCCGCGAGACCGCGCTCAATCCTGGATCTTCGAGAAATCCGCCACCGCACGCGTGGCGCTGCGGATTTCGTTGAGCAGCTTCAGGCGGTTCTCACGCACCTTCGCATCCTCGTCGTTGACGCGAACTTTCTCGAAGAACGCATCGACCGGCGGGCGCAGCTTTGCCATCGCGCTCATCGCAGCCGCGAAGTCTTCCTTGGCGACAGCAGCGCTTGCCTCCGCCTTCACTTCGCCGATCGCATTGGCCAGCGCCTTCTCCTCGCCGAGACCGTAGAGCGCGGCATCGGGCGCCCCGTCGACCGTGCGCTTGTCCTTCTTCTCCTCAATGCCGAGGATATTGCTGGCGCGCTTGATGCCGGCGAGCAGGTTCTTACCGTCCTCGGACTCGAGGAATTTGCCGAGCGCCTCGACGCGGCGGACGATCATCAGAAGGTCGTCCTGGTCGCCGAGCGCGAACACGGCGTCGACGAGATCGTGCCGCGCGCCTTGCTCGCGGAGTTGGACCTTGAGGCGATCGGCGAAGAAGGCAAGCAGGTCGCTCGGAAGCTTCTGCGCATCGGCAGGCTTCAAGGACAAGCCGGCGAGTGCGGACGCCGCCATCTTCATGATCGACAGACGCAGTGCGTTCTCAGCGATCAGCCTGATCACACCCAGCGCCGCGCGACGCAACGCATAGGGGTCCTTGCTTCCCGTCGGCTTCTCATCGATGGCCCAGAAGCCAACGAGCGTGTCGAGCTTGTCCGCGAGCGCCACTGCGACGCTGACCGGATCGGTTGGCACGCGATCAGCTGGCCCTTGGGGCTTGTAGTGCTCCTCGCAGGCCGCGGCGACGGAGGCATCCTCGCCCTGCGCGAGCGCGTAGTACTTGCCCATCAGGCCCTGCACCTCGGGGAATTCGCCGACGACTTCGGTCAGCAAATCCGCCTTCGCCAGATGCGCGGCGCGCGTCGCCTTAGCGACATCGGCACCGACCAGCGGCGCGATCTCGGCGGCGAGGCGTTCGATCCGCTTGATACGCGCGGCCTGCGTTCCAAGCTTCTCGTGAAACACGATCTGCTCGAACTTCGGCAGGCGGTCTTCCAGCTTCGTCTTCAGATCCGTCTCATAGAAGAACTTCGCATCCGACAGGCGCGGACGGATCACGCGCTCGTTGCCGGCGACGATGGTCTTGCCGCCGTCGGCCGCCTCAATGTTCGCCGTGAGGACGAACTTGTTCGTCAGCTTGCCCGTCTTGGGATCTTTGACGACGAAGCACTTCTGGTTGTTGCGGATGGTCGCGCGGATCACCTCGTTGGGGATCGCGAGATATTCCGCTTCGAACGATCCCATCATGACGACGGGCCATTCGACCAGGCCCGAAACCTCATCGAGCAGCACCTGGTCCTCGACCAGTTCGAACCCTTGCGCGAAGGTCAGTTCCTTGGCGTCGGCAAAGATGATGTCCTTGCGCGCCTGCGGATCGAGGATGACTTTTGCGGCCTTCAGCTTCGCTTCGTAGTCCTCGAAGCGGCGGACGGAAATCGCAGCCGGCGCCATGAAACGATGGCCGTAGGTGGTCTGGCCGGTCTCGATACCATCCACCGAGAATTTCACGACGTCGGGCTCTTCGGTCTCGAGCCCGAACGTCGCAATGATCGCGTGCAGCGGGCGCACCCAGCTCAGCGATCCCGGTTTGCCGGAGCGCGCGCCCCAGCGCATCGATTTCGGCCAGGGGAAAGTGCGGATGATCACAGGGAGAATTTCCGCGAGCACGTCGATGGCGTCGCGGCCGGGCTTCTCGATCAGCGCGATGTAGAAGTCGCCCTTCGGGTCGCGCTGGATCTTGGCCTCATCCAGCGACGTCAAACCCGTCGCCTTCAGGAAACCCTGCACGGCCGCATCGGCCGCGCCGATCTTCGGTCCACGGCGTTCGGTCTTCAGGTCAGGCTGGCGCGCAGGGATGCCGTGCACGGTGAGCGCAAGGCGGCGCGGCGTCGCGAACGCCTTTGCGCCCTCGTAGACGAGACCTTCGGCGACGAGCTTGTCGGTGACCATGCGGCGCAGATCGTCCGCCGCCTTGGCCTGCATGCGCGCGGGGATTTCTTCGGAGAACAATTCAAGCAAAAGATCGGGCATCAGGCCGCTCCGCCCGCTTCAGTATGGATCCAGGCCTCGCCGCAAGCTTTTGCCAATTCGCGCACGCGAAGAATGTAGCTCTGCCGCTCCGTCACCGAAATCACGCCGCGCGCGTCGAGCAGGTTGAACACGTGGCTCGCCTTGATGCATTGGTCATAGGCCGGCAGCGACATCAGATGGGCCTCGCGCTTGCCGTCCTTCCAGCCAGCTTCTAGGTACTTTCTGCACGCGCTTTCAGCCATCTTGAACTGCTCGAACAGCATCGCGGTGTCGGCGACTTCGAAATTGTGCTTCGAATATTCCCGCTCGGCCTGCAGGAAGACATCGCCATAGGTGACCTTGGCATCACCGTCGCGGCCGTTGAAATTGAGGTCGTAGACGCGATCGACGCCCTGCACGTACATCGCGAGCCGCTCGAGCCCATAGGTGAGCTCACCCGCGACCGGCGCGCATTCGACACCCGCGACCTGCTGGAAATAGGTGAACTGGCTGACTTCCATGCCGTCGCACCAGCACTCCCAGCCGAGGCCCCAGGCGCCCAGCGTCGGGCTCTCCCAATCGTCCTCGACGAAGCGAATGTCGTGCACGGCGGAATCGATACCGATCGCGGCGAGCGACTTCAGGTACAGCTCCTGAAGGTTCGGCGGCGACGGCTTCATAATCACCTGGAACTGGTAGTAGTGCTGCAGCCGGTTCGGATTCTCGCCGTAGCGGCCGTCCTTGGGCCGCCGCGAGGGCTGCACATAGGCCGCATTCCAGGGCTTTGGCCCCAGCGCGCGCAGCGTGGTCGCAGGATGGAAGGTACCCGCACCCATCTCCATGTCGTAGGGCTGCAGGATCACGCAGCCCTGCTCGGCCCAGAACCGCTGGAGCGCGAGGATAAAGCCCTGGAACGAGCGTTCCGGGCGCATATGGGCGGGCAAGAAGGCGTCCATCGTCAGATCGGGCTCTCGCGGGGGGTTGAATCGCGCGGGACCGTATCGACGGCAGGGGTGGGAATCAAGGCAAAGGGGGTGGAATGGCCGTCATTCCGGGGCGCCCGAAAGGCGAACCCGGAATCTCGAGCTTCTCAGGTGCGCAACTGCGCACCTAGTTCGATGCTTCGCATCGCCCCGGAATGACGGCGTATGAAAGACGCCAACTAACCCGGCCGATAGGCTCCAGTCACGGGATCCTGTTTCAGGGTCTGGACGGCTCCCATATGGGCGGCCTCGGCGACGCGCGAGAGGCGCATCTCCTCCAGTTCCTGGTTGATCCTGATAGCGGTCTTGTAGGCCCAGCGGACCACGGCAAGCCCGCCCAGGACGCCCGCGAATGCGACGAACGGCGGCATCGGTCGTTCCTTGTTCAGTGCTCAGCCCCACGTGCATTCTTGCGCAGACCGGACCGCACCGCAATTGGCCCAGCTTCAAGTCTCCTTGGGGCCAAATGGCGCGGCAGGGCTCCGTCTAGAACCCGAATTTCGCCCAGATCGCCCGCGTCTCGACCGCAGAGATCAGCTCGTCCGGCAGGCCGGCCATTGATTCCATGGCCGAAAGCTGCCCCGCGCCGGGCGATTTCCGGCCCAAAAGGCCGGAGAGCAGGCCGGTTGGCTGGGCAATCACGGGGGTGAGAACCTTCTCGCCAAAGCGGGCACGAAGAGTTGAGCGGAGATCGCCGATGCTGTCGGCGAGCCCCAGCGCGATCGAACTCTCGCCGGCCCAGTACTCGCCCGTGAACAGCGTGTCGTCGGAGCCCTTCAGGCGTGCGCCGCGGCTTTCCTTCACCAGCGCGATGAAGATCTGATGGATCTCGCGCTGGAGTGCCTTGAGCTTGGCGACGTCGTCGGGGTTTTCAGGAAGGAACGGGTCGAGCATCGCCTTGTGCGCGCCGGCGGTGTAGAGGCGCCGCTCGATGCCGAGCCGCTTGATCGCCTCCTGAAAACCAAAGCTGCCGCCGACCACGCCGATCGAGCCGAGGATCGAAGACGGATCGCAGATGATCTCGTCGCCGGCGCAGGCGATCATGTAGCCGCCGGAAGCCGCGACGTCCTCGACGAACACCAGCACCGGCAGCTTCTTCTCCGCCGCGAGCTGCTTGATGCGCAGGTAGATCTGGCGCGACTGCACCGGCGAGCCGCCGGGCGAGTTGATCACCAGCGCCACCGCCTTGGCGTTGCGCGTCGAAAACGCCCGCTCCAGCACCCGCGAAACGGTCGCGAGCGTCATACCCGGGCGCAGCGGCGTCACCGCGCCGATCACACCGGACAGCCGCACCACCGGCACCACGGCAGTGCCGGGACGGAAGCGCGCCGGCAGATATTGCATGAGCTTGTCGGCCAGGCCGGAACTCTCACGATCGTTCAATTGTTCGGCCATGCCGTTACCTCTGATTAACCATTTCTTATCACGCGACTGTCATTGGAAGGGCCCGGAACGTGTTTTGCAGAAACCCCGTTGAGAGGCTGCAATGGGCCAGCGGAGAACACCATGAAAATCTATCTGCTGATGCTGCTGATCGGTGCGCTGTTCATGGCGATCCGCTTGACGACTCCCCAAGAGCAGCAGTCGGAATCGCTTCCGCAATAGCTCAGCACGGTTCCACCAGGGGTAGAACCGCTCTTCCCTCCAGAATATCCATCACCTCTTTTTTCGGCACGCGTGACTCCTCGTTGAGCATGAGGCCCGGCAACAATCGTGCCGGAGCCCTCCCGCCCTTGATCGCGCGCACCAGCACGCGGATCGCAGGCCGCCCGGCTTCACCGTGAACCGGCAGAATCGCGAGGCTGCCGAAGCCGCGAGACAGCGCCGCCAGAACCTCCGCGATCCCATCTGCGCGCCAAATCAATGTCAGCGCGCCATTCGATCGGAGGATGCGCCGCGCCGCATGCACCCAGGCATTCAGCGTCTCATCCGTCGCCACATGCGCGATCTGGCGCGCCTGATCGGGCGAACCGCGATGGCGAGCGGGATCGTTGAAGGGCGGGTTCATCAGCACCACGTCGACGCTGTCCGGCGCGAGCCCGCTGGCTACGAAGGCCTGCGCGTCCGCGGTGACGTCGAGCACGATCGTCTCGGCGGCAATCGCATTCGCTGCCGCATTGGCGCGCGCAAGCTCCGCCAGCTCGGGATCGATCTCGACCAGGCCGAGCCTGATCCCCGCAACGCGCCGAGCCAACGCAAGGCCCGCCGTGCCGATGCCGGCGCCGAGATCGACGACACGGTCGCCCGCCCTCGCCTCCGTCGCCGCCGCGAGCAGAATGGCGTCGTGCCCGGCGCGATGGCCGGACCGCTTCTGCTTCAGCCGCAATTGCCCGCCAAGAAAGGCGTCCTCGGTGAGGTCTGCCAGCGCTTCACTCATCGCCGCGCAGTTCGTGGCTGAGGCCGGCCTCGGTCAGGAGCTGCCGGGCCTCGAGGGCGTCGTCCTCATGGACCAGGATCCGCCGCGGCAAAATGCCGAGCGAGCCCTCGATGATGCTCATGTTCTGGTCCAGCACCAGATGATGGATGTTGGCGCCGTCGAGCAGCGCGCCGATCGCCGACACCAGCACCATATCGTTGGTCCGAACCAGTTCTCGCAAAACACAGGCCTCCTGCCTGACGGGGATTAAGCGCCAAATGTCAATGGTTCCACGGCCCTTGCCGCATCCCCGTCCAGTTTCTATTGTCTTTCCATCAGAATAGCCCTTCCGGGGCAAATATTGGAGACCGGCGTGGCCGTCATCGTACCTTTCGAAACTCCCGGCGCGTCGATCGAAGAGCTGGTTGCCCTTGTCGCCGGAGACATGGAGCGCGTCAACGCCACGATCCTGTCGCGGACCGGTTCGGACGTGACCATGATCCCGGAGGTCGCCAACCATTTGATCTCCTCCGGGGGCAAGCGCCTGCGGCCGATGCTGACGCTGGCCATGGCCAACCTCGCCGGCTACACCGGCGACGGTCATATCAAGCTCGCCGCCAGCGTCGAGTTCATGCATACCGCCACCTTGCTCCATGACGACGTCGTCGACGAGAGCGAGATGCGCCGGGGCAAGCTGTCGGCGCGCATGCTCTGGGGCAATGAGGCGAGCGTGCTGGTCGGCGATTTCCTGCTCGGCCAGGCCTTCCGCATGATGGTCGAGGTCGGCTCGCTCCGCGCGCTCGACATTCTCTCCGCGGCCGCCGCGACCATCGCCGAGGGCGAGGTGATGCAGCTTGCCGCCGCCAAGAACACCGCGACCACCGAGGACGAATATCTCGCCGTGATCCGCGGCAAGACCGCCGAGCTGTTCGCCGCCGCCTGCGAAGTGGGCCCCGTGATCGCCAACCGCCCCAAGGCGGAGCAGACCGCCTGCCGCTCGGTCGGCATGAATCTCGGCATCGCTTTCCAGCTCGTTGACGACGTGCTCGACTATGGCGGCAAGAGCGCCAAGCTCGGCAAGAACACCGGCGACGATTTCCGCGAGGGCAAGATCACGCTGCCGGTCGTGCTCGCCTTCCGCCGCGGCAACGACACCGAGCGCGCCTTCTGGATCCGCGCGCTCGAGCGCGGCGAGATCGGCGACACCGACCTCGACCACGCCATCGGGTTGATGAACAAGCATCGTGCGCTCGAAGACACCCGGAGCCGCGCCCAGCACTACGGCGCCATGGCCGTTGATGCGCTCGCGCTGTTTCCGTCCTCTCCGATGAAGAGCGCGCTGGAGCAGGTTGTGGCGTTCTGCCTGGCACGGTCGCATTAGCTTCTCGCATCCTTAGCGCCTGCTGGTAACTACACCCTCAGTATCGTCCCGGCGAAGGCCGGGACCCATTACCCCGGTCAGCGTTGTCTTAGCGGCTGTGGCCACCATCGTGCATCACAACAACAGTCGTGGGTATGGGTCCCGGCCTTCGCCGGGACGACATCGTTGAGGTACGCGCCACCACTGCATCAACAGCGTCATTGCGAGCGCAGCGAAGCAATCCAGAATCTTCCCGCAGAGGGACTCTAGATTGCTTGGCTGCGCTCGCAATGACGAGCTAGGTGTGCGAGGGCCGCCTTCCAACTTGCATTCAAATCCTATGCGCCGTCTTGCGGCACACCTCCGTCGGAGTATTCCAACGGTTCGCCTGCTAACTTGCATTTTGCAAGTAACTCTCCTACCTTCCCCTCATGCAGCCCAAATCCCCCTCCATCCAGGAATGTCCGGTCGGCCGCGCCGTGGAGACGGTCGGCGAATGGTGGAGCATTTTGATCCTCCGCGATGCGTTCCAGGGCGCAACGAAGTTCGACGAGTTTTCGCAAAGCCTCGGGATCGCGCCGAACATCCTGTCCCGGCGGTTGGCCCATCTCACCGAAAGCGGCATGTTCGTCCGCCGCCGCTACAATGAACGGCCTCCGCGCTATGAATATGTGCTGACGGACAAGGCGCGGGACTTCTTCCCCGTGATCGCAACCCTGCTCGCCTGGGGCAACAAGCATCTCGCCCCGAAGGGCGAAGCCATCCTGCTCGCGAACCGGCGCAATCGTCGCCCCTTTAATCCGGTCGTGGTCGATGCCGCCGACATGCAGCCGATCACGCTCACCAATGCGGTCATTATCGCGGGTCCCCGCGCCAGCCGTGTCATGCGCAAGCGGCTGATCTCGCTCAAAGCCATGAACCCGGCCGTCGCGCCGGCTGGAGACTGACATGCGTCGTATCGTCGTGACGGGAATGGGCGCGGTGTCGCCGCTTGGCTGCGGTGTCGAACTGTCCTGGCGCCGGCTACTGGCCGGCCAAAGCGGGCTGCGCCCGTTGCCGGAATGGTCGCAGGCGCTGCCCGCACGCATCGCCGGCCTCGTGCCCGACAAGGCCGATGACGCGGACGGCGGCTTCGATCCCGCGCAGGCCGCCGCGCCGAAAGACCAGCGCAAGATGGACCGCTTCATCCTGTTCGCGCTGCTCGCCACCGCAGAAGCTGTGGCGCAGGCAGGCTGGACGCCGCAGGACGCGGCGGCGCAGGAACGAACCGCGACGATCATCGCCTCCGGCGTCGGCGGTTTTCCGGCCATGGCGGAGGCGGTGCGCATCACCGAACAGCGCGGCCCGCGCCGGCTGTCGCCGTTCACGATCCCTTCCTTCCTCGCCAATCTCGCTGCGGGGCATGTCTCGATCAAATACGGCTACAAGGGAGCGCTGGGCACACCGGTCACGGCCTGCGCCGCCGGCGTTCAGGCGATCGGCGATGCCGCGCGCATGATCCGCACGGGCGAGACTGATGTGGCGATCTGCGGCGGTACCGAAGCCTGCATCGACATCGTCAGCCTCGGCGGCTTCGCCGCGGCCCGCGCTCTGTCGAGCGGGTTCAATGACGCGCGCGCCTCGCGCCCGTTCGACCGCGACCGCGACGGTTTTGTCATGGGCGAAGGCGCCGGCATCCTGGTGATCGAGGAGCTGGAGCATGCATTGGCACGTGGCGCGACGCCGATCGCGGAGATCGTCGGATACGGCACGACCGCAGACGCCTATCACATGACATCGGGTCCGCCTGACGGCGACGGCGCCCGGCGCGCCATGGAAATCGCGCTCCGGCAGGCCAAGCTTGCGCCCGCGGATTTGCAGCATCTGAACGCGCATGCGACGTCGACGCCGGCCGGCGACGAGAGCGAGCTTGGCGCGATTGCCGCGCTGTTCGGCCGCAACCGCGGCATCGCCGTGAGCGCGACCAAGTCGGCCACCGGCCATCTGCTCGGTGCTGCCGGTGGACTGGAAGCGGTCTTCACCGTGCTCGCCCTGCGCGACCAGATCGCGCCGCCGACGCTCAATCTCGAAAACCCTGATCCCGGCGCTGACGGCATCGACATCGTCGCCGGTGTGGCGCGCCCGATGCCGATGCAGCACGCGATCTCGAACGGGTTCGGCTTCGGCGGGGTGAATGCCAGCGTGATCTTCCGCCGGATGGGCTAAACGATGGGCCTTAATTGACGGGCCTTGCAATCGCGGCAAGCATCGCTACCAAAGCAGGATGATCAACACGAATTTCTGGCTGTTCCTGGCCGCCGCTTGTCTCATCGCCGCCATTCCCGGCCCCGGTATTTTCTACGTGGCGGCACGGACCTTGTCGGAAGGGCGCGCCAGCGGTTTTGCATCGACCGCGGGCACCGCGCTCGGCGGGCTGGTTCATGTGGTCGCGGGCAGCCTCGGCATCTCCGCGATCATCCTTGCCAGCGCCGAGCTGTTCGCCGCCGTGAAATTTGTCGGCGCACTCTATCTGGTCTGGCTCGGGATCAGGACATTTCGCAGCGCCAGCCGCGCGCCGTCATTCGAGACCGAGCCCGTCGGCGACAAACGCGCCTTTCGCGACGGCGTGCTGGTCGAGGCGCTGAACCCGAAGACCGCCGCATTCTTCCTCGCCTTCATTCCGCAGTTCCTTGACCCGGCGGGATCGAACCCGACGCTGCAATTCATCACGTTGGGTGCGATCTCGGTGACGCTGAACACACTCGCCGATATCGTGGTGGTGCTGATGGCTTCCGCGACACGCACGCAGTTGATCGGAAGGCCGCACCTGATGCGACGTCTCACCCAGGGCTCCGGCGTCTTCATCGCAGGGCTCGGCCTGTCGCTCGCACTGGCCCGACGGCCCGTGAATGGATAGCGCCACCATGCTCGCTCCGCAAAGCCGCAGTTACGAGTCTCACGGCCTGCGGCTGCACTATGCCGACTGGGGCAACGACGGCGCGCCTGTCGCCATCCTAGTCCACGGCGGCCGCGATCACTGCCGGAGCTGGGACGTCATCGCCCGGTCGCTGCAGCCGCATTTTCACGTGCTCGCACCCGACCTGCGCGGTCACGGCGATTCCGACTGGACAAAAGGCGGCAGCTACGCGCTGACGGAGTATGTGTACGACCTCGCCCAGCTCGTCCGTGTCATCGCAGCACCTCAAGTCACTCTCATCGGCCATTCCATGGGCGGCATGGTCAGCCTCATCTTTACAGGGGCATTCCCCGAACAGGTCTCGAAGCTGGTCGTGCTCGACGGCGTGACGATGTTGCCGGATACACCAAAACCGCCGGTGCATGAGCGCATCGGCAAATGGGTCGGCCAGCTCGACAAGCTGCACGACCGCGCACCGCGCCGCTATTCGACCCTCGAAGACGCCGCGGCGCAGATGGTGCTTCACAACAAGCGGCTGTCCCGCGACCTCGCGCTGCATCTCGCCACCCACGGCGCGCGGCAGAACGAGGACGGCACCTATAGCTGGAAGTTCGATCCCTACCAGCGCGCCTCTGCGCCGCACCGGCTCTGGCCGGACGATCACATTGGGCTGTGGTCGCGCATCACCTGTCCGACGCTGCTCTTGAATGCCGGCGAAAGCTTTCTGGCTGGCGCGAGGGCCGCGGGCCTGGAGCGCTACTTTCCGCAGGCGCGCGTCGAGACCATCGCCGGAGCCGGACACTGGCTGCAACATGACAAGCCGCAGGAGGTGTTGAGTGAGATCCGGGAGTTTCTCGGGCTGGCCTAGCTCAACGTCCCCGAATGCACCCACCAGCCGGAATGATCCCTGCGGATCTTCTCAGCGGCGGCATGCGCTTCGGCAGATGCGCCATAGATCGCAAAGCACGTCGCACCCGAGCCGGACATGCGGGCAAGCTTGACGCCGGCGGAGCCACGCAAGGCTTCCAGCACATCGCCGATGACAGGCTCGATGCGCATCGCGGGGGCTTCGAGATCGTTGGCGACGGCCTCGAGCGTGTCGACCCAATCGTCAATGGAGGCGCCCTCGCCCGGCCAGGCCGGGGCGTCGAAGACGGACGTGGCGCCGACCAGGAGTTCGCCGTTGCGCAGGCCCAGCGCCTGAAACACATCCTTGGTCGCGACCGGCACGCGCGGATTGACCATCACGCAGGGCATGCTCGGCAGCATCAAGGGCAGCAGCTGCTCGCCGACACCGGTCATGTCGCAGGCGCGCGAGAACAGACACACCGGCACGTCGGCACCGGTCGCAAGCGCAACCTTCTGCAGCCGCGGGTCGTCGAGTTCCAGATTGTTGAGACGCGCCAGCAACCGCAGCGCCGCCGCGGCGTCGGCCGAGCCGCCGCCGATACCGGCCGCAACCGGGAGCACCTTGTCGAGCGCGAAGGCGCCCAGCTTCAGGTTCGGGACGGCTTCGGCCAGGAGCTTGGCCGCCTTGAACACGAGGTTGTCGGCCATGTCGCCGCAGGCCGCTGCAAGCGGCCCCGTCGTGGTGAGCTTCAGCTCGCCGCCGGGCTCCAGTGTGAGCCGGTCGGCGCAGTCGGCAAAGGCGACGACGCTTTCGAGATCATGATAGCCATCGGTACGACGGCCGACCACACGAAGGCTCAGATTGACCTTCGCGCGCCCTTCTTCAATCAACGCCGGCATTGACGACACGCCCCCAACTTCAACTCACTCAGCCGCCCTTGCCGTCGTCCTTCTTCTTCTCCTTCTCCGCCTGCGCAGCCGAGGAGTTCGAATTGTCGTCGGTCATACCGTTTGCAATCTTGGCCTCGATCTTCGGAAGCTCATCCGCCTCGGGCTTGAGATCGCGGGCGTGGGCCCACTGGAACTTGGCCTCCAGCGTGCGGCCGACGCGCCAATAGGCATCGCCAAGGTGATCGTTGATGGTGGGATCCTCGGGCTTGAGGTCAATGGCGCGCTCGAGGTTCTTCACCGCGTCTTCGTAATTGCCGATGCGGTAATAGGCCCAGCCGAGGGAATCGACGATGTAGCCGTCATCCGGGCGCTGCTCGACCGCCCGCTTGATCATCTTCATGCCTTCGTCGAGATTGATGCCCTGGTCGATCCAGGAATAGCCGAGATAGTTGAGGACGTGCGGTTGGTCGGGCTGCAGCTCGAGCGCCTTCTTCATGTCGGCTTCGGCCTTGCCCCACTGCTTGGAGCGCTCCTCGCAGATGCCGCGATAATAGTACCAGACGCTGTTGGCCTTGTCGTTGCCGGCCGGCAGCACGTCGACGCCTTGCGAATAGGTTGCGCCGCATTCGCCAAACTTCTTGCGGCCGCGCTCGATGTTGCCGAGCGCCATGATCGCTTCGAGATCCTTGGAGTCCTCAGTGGTGACGCCCTTGAGGATCTTGATCGCCTCCTCGGTGCGGTCGGCGGAATCCAGATCGATGGCGAGCTGGATCTGGGCGTTGCGCTTGAGCGGCGAGGACGACGGCACCCGCTCATAGACCTTGATCGCCATCTGCGGCCGCTTCACCGATTCATAGAGATCGGCGAGCGAGAGCAGCGCCAGGGGATGGGTTGGCTGGAGGTAGAGCGAGAGCTGGAGATAGACCAGCGCCAGATCCTCGCCGCCGCGGCGGGTCAGCGTGGCGCCGATGCCGTAGAGTGCTTCTGCGGCGCCGGCTTGCGCGCTATCGGCCAGCGGCGGCATCTTTTTGCCGGCCTTGGTGTCGCGCAACCCTTCCACGATCAGCGGATGGCGGGCGAGCTTCTTGTCGAAAGCCTGGTAGACCGTGGTCGCGGCGGCCGAGTCCTTGTTGCGCGACAGCCAGCGCGCATAGGCCTCGGTGACGCGCAGCATGGAATCGTCGAGCTTGTAGGCACGCTCGAACCGGGTGCCCGCGTCTTTCTCCTTGCCGGCGAGTTCGAGGATCATGCCGGCGTGGAGGTCCTTGAACAGCGGATACCATTCCGGACCGGCCAGCTTGTCGATGGTGGCGACGCCGCCCTTGGCATCGCCCGCACCATAGGCGGCCCAGCCCGACAGCAGCGTGGCCACGAGATCGGTGATCGGACCGCGGATCGACTGGTTGATGTTGGTCTGCGCGGCCGCATACTTCTTGAACTTGAGATCGTGCACGCCGACGACGAGGCGTGCAACGCGGTTGGTCTTGTCGATGGTCAGGATGCGCTCGGCGAGCTTGACGGCCTCATCGATGTCGCCGTCTGCAACCGAGGAGATGAAGGCGCGGTCAAGCAGCTCGTTGTTCTTGGGATCGGTGCGCAGGGCCGAGCGATAGAACGCGGCGGCGGAGGCCGCATCGCGCTCGACGCTGGCGTGGCGGGCGGCGAGATAGCTGCCGGAAGTGGTCAGCGCCTTCAGATCGTTTCGGGTCGGAAACTGCGCCGCCGTGTCGGACGGATGATCCGGCGTCTGCGCCAGGACCCTGCCGGGGACCGTCGCGATCGCTGTGCCCATGAGGGCGATGGCGGCAACAGTCCAGCGGTTGAAACGATTTGAAAACATCAGGGCTCGCCTTGAGTTGGTAGTGCCTGGGTCTGAAGAAGGCCGTATCGCATGCGAACGCGGCCGGTGGCATGGGGACCCGGAACCGTCGGGCTAACAATGCCGCTTTTGGCGCTTCACCGCAAGGATTCGGGCCGGGCGATCCCCTCCGCACGCCCCAAATCGGCCAAGTGACCGGTCAAGAGCGCCCCAAGACGCCGCCAGTATGGCCTTATCGTGACCACGGACCGCGACCGCGGCCGGGTTCTCACGCGAACGTGCGTCGCAGGGACAAGATCACGCAACTTTGGTCACATTGGGCCTTGGCCACATGGCCGTGGCTTGCTGACCCCGCCTACATCGCCTCGTAGTTTGGACCGCCGCCGCCCTCCGGGGGAACCCAAGTGATGTTGCCGTTGGGATCCTTTACGTCGCAGGTTTTGCAGTGGACGCAGTTCTGGGCGTTGATCTGGAAGCGCGGGCTCGAACCTTCCTCGATCCACTCATAGACGCCGGCCGGGCAATAACGATTCGAGGGACCGGCGAACACGTCGTGCTCGGAGGTTTTCTGGAGGTTCATGTCCGTGACCTTGAGATGGACCGGTTGATCCTCCTCATGATTGGTATTGGACAGAAACACCGACGAAAGCTTGTCGAAGGAGATTTTGCCGTCCGGCTTCGGGTAGGTCCGCGGCGCGTGGGTCTTGGCCGGATCGAGCGTCGCGCGGTCGGGCTTCGCGTGCGACTGGGTGCCAAACAGCGAGCCGCCGAACAGCGTGTTGCACCACATGTCGAAGCCGCCGAGCGCAACGCCGAGCACCGTGCCGAACTTCGACCACAGCGGCTTGACGTTGCGGACCAGGAACAAATCCTTGCCGACCGAGGAGGAGCGCCAGGCGTTCTCGTAGTCGACGATCTCGTCATTGGCGCGATCGGCAGCAATGGCGGACGCGACGTGCTCGGCGGCGAGCATGCCCGTGCCCATCGCGTTGTGCACGCCCTTGATGCGGGGAACGTTGACGAAGCCGGCCGCGCATCCGATCAGCGCGCCGCCGGGAAAGCTGAGTTTCGGCACCGACTGGTAGCCGCCTTCGGTGATGGCGCGCGCGCCATAAGCGAGCCGCTTGGCACCTTCGAAGGTGGAGCGGATCGAGGGATGGGTCTTGAAACGCTGGAACTCGTCGAACGGCGACAGGTAAGGATCGTCGTAGTTGAGATGCACCACAAAGCCGACGGCAACGAGATTGTCGTCGTAATGATAGAGGAACGAGCCGCCGCCGGTCTTCAGGTCGAGCGGCCAGCCGAACGAATGCTGGATCATGCCCTTCTGGTGCTTGGCGGGATCGATCTGCCAGACTTCCTTGAGCCCGATGCCGAACTTCGCAGGCTCGCTCTTGGTATCCAGCGCGAACTTCGCGATGAGCTGCTTGGTCAGGCTGCCGCGCGCGCCTTCCGCGAACAGCGTGTACTTTCCAAGCAATTCCATGCCACGGGTAAAGGAGTCCTTCGGCTTGCCGTCACGGCCGATGCCCATGTCGCCGGTGGCGATGCCCTTCACCGCGCCCTGCTCGTCATAGAGCACTTCGGCGGCGGCAAAGCCCGGATAGATCTCGACGCCGAGGGCCTCTGCCTTGCGCGCGAGCCAGCGGCAGACATTGCCGAGCGACCCGATATAACAGTGATGGTTGTCCATCAGCGGCGGCATGATGAAGTTCGGCAGCCTGATCGCGCCGCCGCCCGTCATCCAGTAGAAGCGATCGTCCTTGACCTGCGTCTTGAGCGGACAATCGGAATCCTCGCGCCAGTCCGGGATCAGCTTGTCGAGCCCGGCCGGGTCGATCACGGCGCCGGAGAGAATATGCGCACCGACCTCGGAGCCCTTTTCCACCACGACGACATTGAGATCGGCATTGATCTGCTTGAGCCGGATCGCCGCAGCCAGGCCCGAGGGGCCGGCGCCGACGATGACGACGTCGAATTCCATGGATTCGCGCGGGGGAAGTTCTTCGGTGCTCATCTGATCTCAGCCCTTGAGACGGTCCTTGGTCGATTGCGCCCTCTTGTTTCCGATTTTTCCGGGTAGGACAACCTCGGAATCGCGTTCCGCCGGGGTGCAAGGCGCTCCAAACTGATATAAAAGTCTGACTTTCCAAATGATCCCCGAACCCGCGCCCACCGTCCGAGAGCTTCTCGCCTTCTATTTGGAGGCGGGTGTCGATTGCGCGCTCGTGGAGGAACCGATTGACCGCCTGGCGGAAGTCGACGCCCCGCCTCCGGCCCCGCGCGCCGCACCTCCGCTCGAGGCGCCACGGCCGGTTACGGCTCCCGCGGTCATCCGCGGCGAGGCGGCACCCGCGCCCGACATCGCGATCGCCTCAGCGCGCGAGGCCGCACGCACCGCGCCGACCTTGGAGGCGCTGCGCGAGTTGATGCAGAGCTTTGACGGCTGCGCGCTGAAGCACACAGCGACACGGTTGGTTTTCGCCGACGGTAATCCGCAGGCGCGCATCATGTTCGTCGGCGAGGCACCGGGCCGCGACGAGGACATCGAGGGGCTGCCCTTCGTCGGACGCAGCGGCAAGCTGCTCGATTTGATGATAGGAGCCATAGGCCTCAACCGCAGCACCGCCTACATCGCCAACGTGATCCCCTGGCGGCCGCCCGGCAATCGCACGCCGACGCCGCAGGAAACGCAAATCTGCCTGCCATTCATCCAGCGCCAGATCGAGCTGGTGAATCCGGATGTGCTGGTGACGCTCGGCAATCCCTCGACGCAGACGCTGCTGTCGACCCGCGAAGGCATCATGCGCACCCGCGGCCGCTGGTTCGACTACGAGACGGGCGCGCGCACCATCCGCGCGCTGCCGACCTTCCACCCGGCCTATCTGTTGCGCTCGCCATCCTACAAGCGGCTGGCCTGGCAGGATCTGCGCGCGATCGCGAAGGCGCTGGCGGGCGCGTGAGGAGCCGTACGACCTCTCCCCGTCATTGCGAGCGCAGCGAAGCAATCCAGAATCTTTCCGCGGAGGGACTCTGGATTGTTTCGTCGCAAGCGCTCCTCGCAATGACGACGGAAAGAGGGAGCGACTACGCCCCCTTCGGCCGCACAATGGCCCAGCCGATGCGCAGGAGTTGCTGGCGTCCGGTCACCAGCCATTCGAAGGCGCGCGGGACTTCCGGGACGATGCCCGGAAAGCGCGCGAGGATGTCCGGCGGCGGGGTCCCGGCGGTATCGGAGGCCCGCCAGACCACGACGCCGCCGGTCTCGCTGAACTTGGCCTGATTGATCCAGGGCGTACGCGCGGGCTCGGCATCGATGAAGAGATGCGGCCGGCCGGAATGCAGCGTGATCAAGCTCGCAAGCTGGGTCTCGCCGGCGACCGCGCGCAGACGATGATTGGTGCGGCGGGCAAAGCTCTCGTCGAAGAAGTCCGAAATCGCCCGCGCCGGCATCGACGTCGCGATCTCGTTGGCACCGGTCCACGGCAGGAGCAGGACGGCGAGCACGACGCCGATTGCGGGCGCGATGACGGCGGCCGCCCAGACCATCCGCAGCATCCTCGCGCGGCGCATCGCGATGAGGTCGCCGGCCCCCACGACCACGGCAAGCCCCGACAAGACCAGCACGACGCCGGCGCCACCGACGACGGCGTCGAGGCCCAGCAGACCGGAGATCAGCACCGCGCCAAGCGCCGGCGCGAGTGCGAAGAAATAGACGAAATTGCGCGCGAGCGGCTCGACCGGCGGGCGGAAGATGATCGGCGCCTCCTCGCTCTTGGGAACGAACAAGCCGGTGTTGAGCACCGTCAGCGCCGGGATCGCGGCCGCACCGAGCAGGAGCCCCCCGAGCAGCCAGGCCGCGTGCAGTGCGCGGGCATTGAGCTCGCTGACCGCAGGCAAGGTCGGCAGGACGAGCGCCTCGGCGCGCATCAGCCAGACGGCATAGGGCAGTGCCAGCACCGCGACGACCACCAGCGCAAACAGCGGGTCGAAGGCGCGCAATGTGCGGCGGCCGCCCGCGGTTGCGAGCGCGAAGACGACGATCAGTAGCAGCAGGAAGATCGCAGCCGGCGTCGTCAGCAGCAAGAGGCCCGCCTCGATCGACCAGGCGAACCAGGCGTTGCCGCGGCGCTGTCCGATGATCTGCCAGGAGTGCAGCAGCAGCAGCGCCCAGAGTGGCCGCGCCAGCACCAGGGGGCTGAAGTCGAGTGTGGGCGAGGAGAAGGCCAGCAGCGTCATGGTCAGCAGCACGGCCAGCACTGCCTGCTGGGGGCCGACCACCGCGCGGGAGAGATGATAGAGCGTGATGAGGGTCGCGATCCCGCAGAGCTCGGCCAGGACATAGACGCCGAACACGTGGCCGCCGGCGGCGCGATAGGCGATGTCGGCGAGCCAGACCGGCAAGGGCGGGCCCAAATCAGTGCCGACCTGGTATTCGCGGCCGAAGGCCAGCAGGGTCGCGAGGCTGCCGGGCGGGCTGCGATAAAACACCAGCGCCACGAACAGCCACATCGCGGCCTGGAGCAGCACGACGATCCAGACGATCAGCCGCGGCCGCGCGCGAATGAGCTCGATGACCAGGGAGGTAAACCGCATGCAACGTCCGAAAGATGCAGCCAACCCGTCAAGCCGGCCCTATTCGCTGACGACTGTTTTGATAAAGGGCGTGACGCGTCGTGGCAACCGAGTCTCGGCTAGAGATTGGCCGACGCGTCGACTTCCAAGCCCGTATCCACCTGCAGCTCGATCTCGGTCACCGCAAACAGATCCTGTGCCGGCTCGACCGTCCAGGGCATGTGCTTGGCGCGTGCGGCGGCGACGGGGGCGAAGAAGCTGCGGTGGTGGACGGTGGGGCCGAGGCGGTTGAGCGCATCGAGGTGCTCGGGCACGGCGTAGCCCTTGTGCTGCTCGAAACCGTAGCCGGGACAGTCCTGAGCCAGTGCGCACATCAGGCGGTCCCGCGTCACCTTGGCGATGATCGAGGCCGCTGCGATCGACAGGACGATGCCGTCGCCACCGATCACGGCCTCGCAATCGCATTCCGTATCGAGCCGGTCGCGGCCGTCGACGAAGACATGCCGGGGCTGCTCGGGCAGCGCCACCACGGCGCGCTTCAGTGCCCACAGCGAGGCGCGCAGGATGTTGTCGCGGTCGATGCGGGCGCGCGAGGCGACTGCCACCGAGACCTGGGCGGTGGCGCAGATCTTGTCGAACAGCCTTTCGCGCTCCTCGGCCGTCAGGCGCTTGGAATCATCGATGCCGCGCGGGATGCGGTCGGGATCGAGAATCACCGCCGCCGCCACCACAGGTCCGGCCAACGGCCCGCGGCCGGCCTCATCGCAGCCTGCCACCGGCCAGACGCCACGCTTGATCAGCGCGCGCTCGCGGCGGAAGCTTGGGGCGACGATAATGGCGCTCTTTGTGCCGGCCAGCGCCTTGGCGATTTTTTTGGGCGCAGCCTTGTCGTTCTTAGGCGCAGCCTTCTTGCTCTCAGGCGCAGCCTTCTTGGGCGCGTCTTTGACCGGCTTCTTGGCGGATTGATCCCGAATCATGGCCGGGATCGTGCGCAAGCGGCATGGCCTGCGCAACCGGGAACCTCGGACAATTCCCGCTATTCAAGATTCAGGTCAGCCGCCCTATTCCGCCAGATGCACCCGCCGGTCCTCGCCGACCTCGATGCCGGGCGCGACCACGACTTCCCATGGATGGCCATCAGGATCGGCGAAATAGCCGGAATAGCCGCCGTAATCGGTCTCGTGCGCGGCCTTCAGCAGCGCGGCTCCCTTGCCGATGGCGAAAGCCAGCACCGCGTCCACCTCCTCACGCGCGCGGCAGTTCCATGCGAGCGTCATGCCGCGGAACGTCGATGGCCTCGGATGATCCGGCAATTTGGCGTCGACCGCGAGCTGATCCCAGGGAAACAACGCGAGCACCGGACCGCCGGTGTCATAGAACGCAACGGCCTCGCCGGTCAGCTTGAGCCGGCGCGAGAAACCGAGCGCGTCGTAAAAGGCAATGCTGGCGCGGATGTCGTTCACGCCCAGCGTGATGACGGTGAGCCGCGGGATTGGAGCTGCCAGTTCCTGACTCATACGACGCCTCTCCCACTTCGTCCCTCAGAACAGGCTGAGCTGATCGCCGTTCCGCTTCGGCTTGGCAAAATGATCCGTCGTCAGCTTGGAGCGCCGCTTGTTCAGCCCGAGCCTGTCGCAGGCGATCTCGAAGCGGCGGCCGATGGTCCAGGCCATCGGGCCGGTGCCCTTCATGCGCTCGCCCCATTTCGCGTCGTAGTCACGGCCGCCGCGCATGTCGCGGATCAGTGTGAAGACGTGGCGATAGCGGTCCGGATAGTTCGCCATCAGCCATTCGCGAAAGAGATCGCGCACCTCGAGCGGCAACCGCAGCAACACGTAGGAGGCTTCCTTGACGCCGGCATGGGCGGCGGCATCCAGGATGCGCTCGATCTCGGAATCGTTCAGCGCGGGGATCACGGGCGCGACCATGACGGTGGTCGGAATGCCGGCCTCGGAAAGCTGCTGCAGCGCCTCCAGCCGCTTCGGCGGCGTTGACGCCCGTGGCTCCATTGTGCGCGCCAATTTCGGATCGAGCGAGGTCACGGAGATCCCGACCTTGGCGAGGTTGCGCTTGGCCATGCGCGCGAGAATGTCGATGTCGCGGGTCACCAGCGCCGACTTGGTGACGATCCCGACGGGATGGCCGGCGCGCTCCAGCACCTCCAGAATGCCGCGCATGATTTTGCGCTCGCGCTCGATCGGCTGATAGGGATCAGTGTTGGTGCCGATCGCGATCATCCGCGGCTCGTAGCCGGGCGCCGCAAGCTCCTTCTCGAGCAGCGCCGGCGCCTCGGGCTTTACAAACAGCTTCGATTCGAAGTCGAGCCCCGGCGACAGGCCGAGATAGGCATGCGTCGGCCGCGCGAAGCAATAGACGCAGCCGTGCTCGCAGCCGCGGTAGGGATTGATCGAGCGGTCGAAGCCGATGTCGGGAGAATCGTTGCGGGTGATCACTTTGCGCGAAGTGTCGACCGCGACCGTGGTCTTGAACGGCGGCAGTTCTTCAAGGCTCTGCCAGCCATCGTCGAAGGCGACGCGCGCCTCGGCCTCGAAGCGGCCGCTGGCGTTGGACTGCGCGCCCCGGCCTCGCCTGCGCTGGCGGTCGATGGCGACCGCCAGCTCAGGGAAGTCAGAAGGCGCACCCGCCGGCTCGGAGGGCGCCGTGACCGGCGGGTGCTTGAGAGCATGAGAGGATGCTGGACTCATGACGCGAAGATAGCACGTCGAAGGAACAAATCAAGAACACAAACAAAAAACGTGAAAACAACCCCATGCACAGTAGAGCTGCCCAAACTTCGCGCGCCGGCTTTTGACCTCACGCAACAGTGGTGTCACGGCGATCCCGTTTGATGCTGCCGAAGGATCGATCTCGCCGGAACTCGGTTGGTGACGATCCCGGGTGAAGGTCGGCAGGAATATGACAAATCAACAACAATCGGCCGCCGCGAGCGGCGACCTCGATCTCCTCGATCGCTATTGGCGCGCCGCGAACTATCTCTCCGTCGGGCAAATCTACCTGCTCGACAACCCGCTGCTGCGCGAGCCGTTACGGCCCGAGCACATCAAGCCGCGTTTGCTCGGCCATTGGGGCACGACGCCCGGTTTGAACTTCATTTATGCCCATCTCAACCGCGTCATCCGTGCGCTGGATCTGAGCATGATCTATGTCTGCGGTCCCGGCCACGGCGGCCCCGGCATGGTCGCCAACACTTATCTCGAAGGCAGCTACAGCGAGATCTATCCCGATATCGCGCGCGATACCGACGGACTGCGCAAGCTGTTCAGGCAGTTCTCCTTCCCCGGCGGCATCCCCAGTCACGCGGCGCCGGAAACGCCGGGCTCGATCCACGAAGGCGGCGAGCTCGGTTACGCGCTGGTGCACGCCTATGGCGCGGCATTCGACAATCCCGACCTGATCGTCGCCTGTGTCGTCGGCGACGGCGAGGCCGAGACCGGCCCGCTCGCGGCGTCCTGGCATTCCAACAAATTCCTCAATCCTGCGCATGACGGCGCGGTGCTGCCGATCCTGCATCTCAATGGGTACAAGATTGCCAATCCGACCGTGCTTGGGCGGATGCGCGACGACGAGATCCGCGATCTCTTCCGCGGGCTCGGGCACGAGCCGCTGTTCGTCCAGGGCGACGATCCCAAATTGATGCACCAGATCATGGCGGACGCGCTCG
The DNA here is from genome assembly GCF_055811835.1 of Bradyrhizobium sp. WSM4874. Lineage (NCBI taxonomy): Bacteria > Pseudomonadati > Pseudomonadota > Alphaproteobacteria > Hyphomicrobiales > Nitrobacteraceae > Bradyrhizobium > Bradyrhizobium sp. WSM4874. Next base: position 170,080 of record NZ_JBVVPR010000008.1, on the reverse strand, counting down.
ACGTCGCGCTCGCCAGTATCCGGTCGATCCAGCAGCACGCCCGCGACGGCCGCAAGAGCGTCGAACGCCCGCGTTGGCCGATGATCGTGCTGCGCAGCCCGAAGGGCTGGACCGGCCCCAAGGAAGTCGACGGCAAGAAGGTCGAAGGTTTTTGGCGTGCGCATCAGGTGCCCGTCGCGAACTGTCGCGAGAACCCGGCGCATCTGAATATTCTCGAAGAGTGGATGCGCAGCTACGAGCCGGAAAAGCTGTTCGACGCGAACGGCGCGCTCATTGCCGAGCTCCAGGCGCTCGCGCCCGAAGGCCATCGCCGCATGGGCGCCAATCCACACGCCAATGGCGGCCTTCTGAAGAAGGAGCTGAAGCTGCCGGACTTCCGCAGCTTCGCCGTCGAGGTCGCTCAGCCGGGCGGCGTCGCGGCGGAGGCAACCCGCGAGCTCGGAAAATTCCTGCGCGACGTCATCCGCCTCAACGCCGAGGCCCGCAATTTCCGCATCATGGGCCCGGACGAAACCGCGTCAAACCGGCTCGATGCGGTGTTCGAGGCCACCGAACGCGTCTGGATGGAGCCGACAAAACCTTACGACGTGCATCTCGCCCAGGACGGACGCGTGATGGAAGTCCTGAGCGAGCATCTCTGTCAGGGCTGGTTAGAGGGCTATCTGCTCACCGGACGGCACGGCTTCTTCTCCTGCTACGAGGCGTTCATCCACATCGTGGATTCCATGTTCAACCAGCACGCCAAATGGCTGAAGGTGACGCGGCATCTGCCGTGGCGGCGCCCGATCGCCTCGCTCAACTACCTGCTCACCTCGCATGTCTGGCGTCAGGACCACAACGGCTTCAGCCATCAGGATCCCGGTTTCGTCGATCTCGTCGCCAACAAGAAGGCCGACATCGTTCGCATCTACTTCCCGCCGGACGCCAACACGCTGCTGTGGATCGCCGATCATTGCCTGCGCACCTATGACCGCATCAACGTCATCGTCGCCGGCAAGCAGCCGGCGCCGCAATGGCTGTCGATGCAGGAGGCAGCCACGCATTGCGATGCCGGCATCGGCATCTGGAGCTGGGCCGGCACCGAAGATGCGAATGGCGAGCCCGATGTCGTGATGGCCTGCGCCGGCGACGTGCCGACACTGGAGACGCTCGCCGCCGTCGACCTGCTGCGCAAGGCGCTGCCCGAGCTGAAGATCCGCGTTGTCAACGTCGTGGACCTCATGACGCTGCAACCCAGGGAGCAGCACCCGCACGGCTTGTCCGACCGCGACTTCGACGGCCTGTTCACCCGCGACAAGCCGGTGATCTTCGCCTATCACGGCTATCCCTATCTGATCCACCGGCTGACCTATAACCGCACCAACCACGCCGGCATGCACGTGCGCGGCTTTGCCGAGGAAGGCACCACGACGACGCCGTTCGACATGGTCGTGCTCAACGAGCTCGACCGCTATCACCTCGCGATCGAGGCGATCGAGCGCGTGGCGGGGCTCGCGACCAAGGCGGCGCAGGTGAAGCAGCAATTCCGCGACAAGCTGATCGAGCATTCGCGCTATGTGCGCGAATACGGCGAGGACATGCCGGAAATCCAGGAATGGGTCTGGCAGAACAGCGCCGGCGGCAACACGCCGGCGGAGGCAGGCGATTGACGGCAGCCATGTTGAACACGGTTCTCGTTCTCAACTCGGGATCGTCGAGCATCAAATTCGGCCTGTTCGATATCTCGGCGGCCGAGCCCACCCTGCTCTGCAAGGGCCTGCTCGACGAGCACGAGACGAAGCCGCGGCTCGTCGTGAAGAGCCCCGCGGGCGAAGACCTGTTCGAGAAACGGCGGGAAGCATCGGATGCGGACAGCGATCATCTGTTCGCCGACGTGCTCGGCTTCATCGAGGATCGTTTCGGCGACCATCGCTTGGGCGCCGTCGGCCATCGCGTCGTCCATGGCGGTCCGGACTATTCCGCCCCAGTCGAGCTGACGGACGATGTCACCGCAAAACTTGAAGAGCTGACGCCGCTGGCGCCGCTGCACCAGCCGCGGTGTCTGGCGCCGGTCCGCACTATCAAGGCGATAAGGCCCGACCTGACGCAGATCGCCTGCTTCGACACCGCTTTCCACTACGGCATTGCGCCGCCCGCGAGCCGCTTCGCCATTCCGCGACGTTATGAAGAGCGCGGCGTCCGGCGCTACGGGTTTCATGGTCTCTCGTTCGAATATGTCGCGGGACGGCTCGCCCGAATCGCGCCGCAGCTCGTTGCGAAGCGCACCGTGATCGCGCATCTCGGCAACGGCGCGAGCCTGTGCGGCTTGCGCGACGGCCGCAGCATCGACACGACGATGGGACTGACGCCGCTCGATGGGCTGGTGATGGGCACGCGCTGCGGCAGGATCGACCCTGGCGTGCTGCTCTATCTGCAACAGCACGAGAAGATGTCGGTCGAAGACGTCCAGCACCTGCTCTATCACGAATCGGGCCTGCTCGGCGTCTCCCGCATCGCTTCGGACATGCGCACGCTGCTTGCGAGCAGCGAAGCTGCGGCACGGGAGGCGGTCGAGCTCTTCACCTTCCGCGCCGCGCAGGAGGTGGCGGCGATGGCGACGACGCTTGCCGGGCTGGACTGCCTGGTCTTCACCGGCGGCATCGGCGAGCATGCCGGGGAAATCCGCAGCGCGATCGGTGAGCGTCTCGACTGGCTCGGTGTGCGCATCGATCCCGCTGCGAATGATTCAGCGCGCGAGCGCATCAACCATGGCGATAGCGCAGTCGATGTTTTCGTCATTCCAACGAATGAGGAACTGATGATCGCACGACATTGTGCGGCGGTGCTGCGGGCCGTCAGCTCGTAATCAACGGCGTAGGATCGGCGTTGCTTCCCTTCTCCCCTTGCGGGAGAAGGTGGCGCGAAGCGCCGGATGAGGGGTTCTTTCGTCGCTCACGTATGCATGTGAGTATGCGGAGGAATACCCCCTCACGCCTGTGAGTTTGTGTCTCCTTGCGGTGCTGCCCTCTCCCGCAAGGGGCGAGGGCGCAGTCACGAGCATCTCGCTCGCGGGGTAAATTGATCCAGCGGCCCGCGTGTTCTAATGCGTCCCCGACCAAATCTGGAAACACCCGATCGCGACCTCGATCACGATCAGCACCACCACCGCGACCTCGAGGCGGAGCGAGCGCTGGGTGTCGATGATGTCGGTGAGCGCGTTGGCGGTCTCGGACACGGCGGTGAGCTTGCGCTCGAGCGTGTCGAGGCGCTCCTTCAGTTCGTACTCGTCTTCAAGGCGAGCATAGAGCCGGTCGAGTTCGGGTTTCTCCCAGAGCACGTCGGGTTTCTCGGCCACCGCAACACGGCCGGCCACGCGCTGCTGGACGAGAAGCGCATTGCCGATCAATTGCAGGATGCCCTTGCGCCGGGGCGGCGTGCGGCCCTGCTCGGCGAGCATGCGCGCAAACGGCTCGATCACGTCGAAGACCGCGGCGACGCGGCGCTCGTCACGCGCGAGCGAGGTGCTCTTGGCAAGCGCGTCCGCGATCAGCAGCAGCCGGTCGTCGGAGAATTTGGCGAGGCAGATCGGGCCTCCCGGCTGGATCGCCTCGGCGCTTTCGTCCTTGCAGAGTTGCGCATGCGCGATCTCCTCCTCGTAGGGGCTGAGCTCGCCGATCACGCGGGTCTTCAGGCTGTCGATCAGCACCTTCTCCTCCGATGGGAGGAGACCGATCAGCACCACGACGCCGTAGCGGAAAATGACCGCAAGGCCGGCATGAACGCGGAAGGCGGCCGGCGTCGAGGAGACGGTCGCCCCCATCTCGAGGCCGGAGGGATTGATGCGTTCGCCCAGCATCACGGCGCGGATCCGCAAGGCCGCCGCGCCGTCCGGCCTGGGCGATGTTGCCGGCGAGTTAACAGCAAGTTGATCGGCGTTCATTTCGAAGCCCTTGTCAGCAGCGTGATTGCACGTTCACGTTCTCGCGCTCGTCCGCTGGCGCATCCTCCCTTTGCAGGATTGCGAACGGCCCGCCCATCGCGCAATATCGCGGCTCCTCTGGATTAATACGGTCCAGGACAGCTGGCGCCGAAACATTCGGCAATATTGCCACCCCGCACGGGACATATTTGGATGCGATCGCTACAGCGGTTTACCATCGTAGACCGCGGCCCGTCCGAAAAGTTGCACTCGGCAGCGCCGCGTGTTTATGACAACATCATAACAGCTACGTATAACAGCTACGTTTCTCCCGAAGTGCGGAGACTGAAGCCTCAATCATGCTAAGCGTAATTATTCCGACCGAAGGCGTCGAGCAGACGGCGGTCGCAACTCTGGCCGCGTTGGTACCCGGTGCCGCCGCGGGCATCATCCGGGAAGTGCTCCTGGTCGACGGCACCCGCAATGGCGTCATCGAGCGCGTTGCCGACGTCGCGGGTTGCCGTTTCATCGGCTTCGAAGGATCCACGCAAGGCGCCGCGCTCGCCGCTGGCGCACTCCAGGCCCGCTCGTCCTGGCTGATGTTCCTCCCTGCGGGCGCCGTGCTGGAAACCGGCTGGATCGAGGAAACCACCCAGTTCATCCAGTCCGTCTCGACCAGCGGCCGGGATCGTGCGGCCGTCTTCCGCTATGCGCGCTCGCCCTACGCCGATGCCGGCTTCCGCGATATCCTCCGGGCCCTGATGCGCAAGCTCGTCGGTCCCTTCGGCGATCAGGGACTTTTGATCGCGCGTGATCACTACGACCGCATCGGCGGCTACCCGCCCCAGGCCCGCCGCTCCGAGGCGCGGCTGCTCCGGCGGCTCGGCCGCTCGTCGCGGATCATGCTGCGCAGCCGGATCGTCATGGTCGGCTGAGGCACCTCAATACTTGCCAAAGTCAAATAATTATTTGACAATGGCAAATATCGAGGTGACCCATGTCGTTCAATCCTACCGACGACCACATCGCAGCGGTCCGCGCCTTCAACCGCTTCTACACCCGCAAACTTGGCGTGCTCGACCAGCACCTTGGAAAAAGCCCGTTCTCGCTCAGCGAGGCCCGCGTGCTCTACGAGCTCGCGCAACGGGACGACCTTGCCGCAAAGGAGATCGGCAACGAGCTTGGCCTCGACCCCGGCTATCTCAGCCGGATCGTGCAAAGCTTCGACGAAAAGGGCCTGATCACCCGCAGGCCCCTGCCCGCGGATCGCAGGCAATACCAGCTCAGCCTCACCGCCAAGGGGCGCCAGACCTTTGCCAAGCTGAACCTGGGCTCGCAAAATGAGGTCGCCGTAATGCTGGCTCAGCTTTCGGCCAGCGATGCGACGCGGCTCACGCAGGCCATGGCGACCATCAAGGCTGTGCTGGAGCGTCGAAGCCAACCCGCGGCTTTCATGCTGCGCAGCCATCGCGTCGGCGACATGGGCTGGGTTATCTCCCGGCAGGCCGCCGCCTATGCGGCCGACTACAACTGGGATATCAGCTACGAGGCCCTGGTCGCCGATATCTGCGCACAGTTCATCAAGGATTATGACGCCGCGCGCGAGCACTGCTGGATTGCGGAAGTGGATGGCGAGCCGGTCGGTTCGATCTTTCTGGTCAAGGCCACGGACGAGATTGCCAAGCTGCGCCTGTTGCAGGTGGAGAAGAAAGCGCGGGGGCTCGGTGTCGGCCGCGCGCTGGTCGAGCAATGCATCCAGGGCGCACGCGAGAGGGGCTACAGCAGGATGACGCTGTGGACGCAAAGCATCCTGGTCGCCGCGCGTGGCATCTATCAAAGTGCAGGATTCAAGCTCGTCGCTACCGAGCCGCATCACAGCTTCGGGCAGCATCTGATTGGGGAAACGTGGGAGCGGGATCTCTGATGCTGCAACAGCGGGCGAGATGCGCATAAATGTGCCCTCGCCCCTTGCGGGACTTCGCGCCACCTTCCCCCACAAGGGGGGAAGGGACGCAAGCGCTCACACCGTCGCGCCCTGGGCCTTCGGCCGGCGCAGGTGCTCGTCCAGCCGCGGCATGATCTCGACGAAATTGCAGGGACGCGTGCGGTAGTCGAGCTGGGCTTTGAGGATGCCGTCCCAGCCGTCGCGGCAGGCACCGGGCGAACCTGGCAGGCAGAAGATGTAGGTCGCGCCGGTCACGCCGGCAGTGGCGCGGCTCTGGATCGTCGATGTGCCGATCTTGGCGTGGCTCAGCATGTGGAATGCGATCGAGAAACCGTCCATGCGCTTCTCGAACAAGGGCTCGACCGCCTCCGGCGTGACGTCGCGCCCGGTGAAGCCGGTGCCGCCGGTGGTGATGACGACATCGACGCCCGCATCCGCAATCCAGCGGCGGATGATGGCGCGGATCGCCTCGACGTCGTCGGTGACGATCTCGCGCGCGGCGAGATGATGGCCAGCCGCAAGGAGGCGGTCGGCGAGCGTCTGGCCGGATTTATCATCCGCGAGCGCGCGCGTGTCGGACACGGTGAGCACCGCGATATTGAGCGGGACGAATTGTTTTGTTTCGTCGATGGAGGTCATTGCAACGCACCTTCTCTTCTGGCCTGCTGACGTCATCCTGAGGTGCGCGCTCTTGCGCGCCTCGAAGGATGGGCCACGGGCTCGCATCCTTCGAGGCTCGCCAATTGGCGAGCACCTCAGGATCACGGATAACCCCTACTGTCCGCCGCCAAACGTGTTGCAGGCCTGGACGGTGCCCTGCTGATATCCGGTCATGAACCACTGCTTGCGTTGCGCCGCCGAGCCGTGGGTAAAGGAATCGGGCACGACGCGGCCCGTGGCCTGGCGCTGCAGCGTATCGTCGCCGATCGCGCTCGCAGTGGTCAGCGCAGCGTCGATGTCGCCCGGCTCGAGGAAGTTCGGCCGCTTCTTCGCCTCGCGGTTGACCCAGACGCCGGACAGGCAGTCGGCCTGCAATTCGACCTTCACCTGCAGCGCATTGGCCTCCGCCTTGCTGCCGGCCTGCTGCTGCAGCCGCGTCACGCGCGGAATGATGCCGAGCAGGTTCTGGATGTGATGGCCGGCCTCATGGGCGATGATGTAGGCGGTGGTGAAGTTACAGGCGGATTTGCCGGAGCAGCCGCGAAAACGCGTCTCGACCTCGCGGAAGAAACCGGTGTCGAGGAAGATGGTCCTGTCGGGCGGACAATAGAACGGTCCCATCGCCGACTCCGCCCGGCCGCAGCGCCCGCCATTGGTGACGTTGCGGAACAGCACGACCTTCGGACCGGTAAAGGTCTGGCCCGAGGCCTGGAAGATCTCGCTCCAGCGATCGTCGATCTCGCCGAGGATGCCGGAGATCATGCTGCCCATCTCGTCGGTCGGCGCGCCGCGCTTGGCGTTGGACGACGATTGGCGATCGGTCTGGTAGGACGGCGCCTGGCCGCCGCCGGTGAGGATCTCGGCGCCGCCGATCAGGATGCGCGGATCGATGCCGAAGGCGTAGCCGACCAGGCCGAGCACGATGATGGTGCCGATCCCGAGCCCGCCGCCGCCCATGGGGAGACCGAACCCGCCTCCTCCACCGCCGCCGCCACCATCGTCGCGACGATCCTCGATGTCGTCGCTGCGGCGGAAATCATCGTAGCGCATGGCGGCTTCCCTCGGTCCTGGCTCAATCCGGCGCAAGAGCGCGAAAGCTCAACGCGCCATACACGTAAAATTTCCATTGCATTAATCAATATCCCGCTCGGCAATTATTGCCTAGTGCGACAGCATGGCAATGCCAGCAATTTTTTCCGGGCGTCGTGCAATTTTTTCCGAGAGAAATTTGGAGTCTTTTTTGCGCTCTGGCCACTCCCGCAACGCGAACAAACACGAAATACACTGCAAAACACGGCGAATGCGCGGAGCGAACCGCGTGCGAGGCGCGAGGTGAAGGCTGCTCACGAAAGCGGCGGGTTAAGTCGATTTTTACTTTGCCGCTTCAATGTAACGGTCAGTCGGTTGTTTGGTCCCGCGTCGCCGACAGCGTCGCCTGAGTCAGAGTTCTTGAGTCATGGTAGAGTCGCGTCGCGGGGCGTCTGCAAGGGCGCCCCGCACAAATTTTGAGTCTCCTTCGCACAGCATCGTCCTCGGCGATTGCGTCGCCGAGATGTCGAAGCTTCAGGCTGGTTCGGTCGACCTGGTGTTCGCCGATCCACCCTACAATCTTCAGCTCAAGGGCGATCTCAAGCGCCCCGACGAATCCCATGTCGATGCGGTCGACGACGATTGGGACAAGTTCGATTCGTTCTCCGCCTATGACGATTTCACTCGCGCCTGGCTGCTTGCCGCCCGCCGCGCGATGAAGCCATCGGCGACGATCTGGGTCATCGGCTCCTATCACAACATCTTCCGCGTCGGCGCGATCATGCAGGACCTCGGCTTCTGGCTCCTGAACGACATTGTCTGGCGCAAGACGAACCCGATGCCGAATTTCCGCGGCCGCCGCTTCACCAACGCGCACGAAACCATGATCTGGGCCGCGCGCGACGAGAAGGCCAAGGGCTACACGTTCAACTACGAGGCGCTGAAGGCCGCCAACGAGGACGTGCAGGCACGGTCCGACTGGCTGATCCCGCTCTGCACCGGCGAGGAGCGCCTCAAGGGCGCCGATGGCAAGAAAGTGCACCCGACGCAGAAGCCGGAAGGCCTGCTCGCGCGCGTGCTGCTGTCGTCCTCCAAACCCGGCGATCTCGTGATCGATCCCTTCAACGGCACCGGCACCACCGGCGCGGTCGCAAAGCGCCTCGGCCGCTCCTATATCGGCTTCGAGCGCGACAAGACCTATGCGAAAGCGGCACAAGCGCGCATCGCCGCGGTCGAGCCGCTGCCGGAGGCAAGCCTCGCCCCGTTCATGACGGCGCGCGAAGCGCCGCGGGTTGCGTTCTCGGAATTGATCGAGCGTGGCATGATCATGCCCGGCACCAAGCTGTTCGATGCCAAGAAGAAGCTCGGCGCGCTGGTCCGCGCCGACGGCGCCATCATGTTCGGCGACAAGGTCGGCTCCATCCACCGCATGGGCGCAGTGGCGCAAGGGGCGCAAGCCTGCAACGGCTGGACCTTCTGGCATATCGAGACCAAGAAGGGTCTCAAGCTGATCGACGAGCTCCGCGCCGAGATCCGTGCCGGTATGGCGGCGGGGTAGGCTACCCTTCGTCATTCCGTATGCGCCTCCTGGCGCGAGCCCGGAATGACGAGACTGGTTGAACCCGGCGGCCGCCGGGACTACATTAACCGCCTACGCCCCGTCTTGACCGGTCGAGCATGCGACGACAGTCCGAGACATTGCTGCTGGTGCCGCTGCTGCCGATCTTCCTGGTCGGCATGTTTCCGATGTTCCTGATCGCGCTGCTGGGATTTTTCGGCCTCGCCTTGTTCGGCGCGCTCGTGGTCTGTGTCGGGCTCGCCAGCAGCAACGAGGCCCATGACAGCTTCAATCACGACGTCATCGTGCACGGCTACGCGCGCGGATCCGAGCGCGCGGCGCGGGCCTCCGACATGCATATCGCTACCCGGCTCGGGCTGCGCCTGGAGGTCGTGGGCGCGGCAATGGTCATTACGGCGGCGATCGGCCTTTGTTACGCCGGCTGATCTGCGTGACACGCAGATACCGCCCGGCAAACTCGCCGGTTGCCCTCCCCGATAAGGTTCAGGCAAGACAAGGCCGCTTGCGGACATGTTGCTGCCTCCACTCTCGGCCAACAAACACAGGGGAGATGCCCGATGCTTAAATTCTATTTCAACGGCTCGCCGAACCCGACCAAGGTCGCGCTCTATCTCGAAGAGGCCGGTCTGCCCTTCGAGCCGGTGAAGATCGACACCCGCAAGGGCGAGCAGTTCACGCCGGACTATCTAAAGATCAATCCGAACGGCAAGGTGCCGTCGATCGACGACAACGGCACTATCGTGTTCGATTCCAACGCCATCCTGCTCTATCTGGCCGAGAAGACCGGCAAATTCCTGCCCGCCGCCAATGTTCGCGGCGAGATGCTGTCATGGCTGATGTTCATCGCCACCGGCGTCGGGCCCTATTCGGGTCAGGCCGTGCACTTCAAGCATTTTGCGCCGAAAGACCAGAACCACGACTACGCGCATAACCGTTACCAGTTCGAGACCGATCGCCACTACAAAATTCTCGACGGTCACCTCAAAGGCCGCAGCTACATGGTCGGCGACAGTTATTCGATCGTGGACATGGCGCTGTGGGGTTGGGCGCGGATGGTGCCGTTCAAGCTCGGCGACGATGCCTTCGCGCGATATCCGAACGTCAAGCGGCTGGTGGACGAGGTCACGGCGCGGCCTGCGGCGACGCGCGCGATCGCACTGAAGGACAAGTTCACCTTCAAGGCTGAGATGGACGACGAAGCCCGCAGCAACATGTTCAAGCACATGACGACGAAAGTGGCCTGATCGCGGCACGTCGCAATGCGAGGCCACGCGCATGCGCGTGGCCTTTTGCTTTGAGGCTCAGGCGGCGTGGACCGAGTTCAGGAAGTTGGCGACTTCCTGCTTCAAGCGGTTGCTGTCGGCCGACAGCGAGCGTGCCGCCGAGAGCACCTGCGAAGAGGCCGAGCCGGTCTCGGACGCGCCGCGCTGCACGTCGCCGATGTTGGACGACACGAGTTGCGTGCCCTGGGCGGCCTGCTGGACATTGCGGGAGATCTCCTGCGTCGCCGCACCCTGCTCCTCCACGGCGGCGGCGACCGTCGACGAGATCTCCGACAGCCGCTCGATGGTGCCGCTGATCTCCCGGATCGAGCCGACCGACTCCTCCGTCGCGGCCTGGATGCCCGAGACCTGCTGGGCGATCTCACCGGTGGCCCTCGCGGTCTGCTCGGCGAGCGCCTTGACCTCCGAGGCCACCACGGCAAAGCCCCGGCCGGCTTCACCCGCGCGCGCCGCCTCGATGGTGGCGTTCAGCGCCAGGAGGTTGGTCTGGCCGGCGATGGTGCTGATCAGTTCGACCACGTCGCCGATGCGGGCCGCGGCCTTGGAGAGCTCGCTGACGCGCGCGTTGGTCTTGCTCACCTGTCCGACGGCTTCGCCCGCGATCCGCGCCGATTCCTGCACCTGGCGCGCGATCTCCGTCACCGAGGAGGACAGCTCCTCGGTCGCGGAGGCGACCGCCTGCACATTGGCCGAGGCTTCCTGGGAGGCGGATTGCACTTCGGTGGAGAGATCCTGAGCGCGCCTCGCGGTCGCGGTCAGGGTGCCGGCCGAGCCCTCGAGCTCGTGCGATGCCGAGGATACGGTATCGACGATCTCGCCCACCGCCTGCTCGAACTGGCTGGCGAGCCGGGCCATGTCGGCCTTGCGGCTCTCGGCCTGCCGGGCCTCGGTTGCGGTCTGCTCATGGCGCAGCCGTTCGGTTTCGATCATGTTGTTCTTGAAAACGTCGATCGCCTTTGCCATGTCGCCGATCTCGTCGGCCTTGCCGCGCGAGGGGATCTCGACGGCGAGATTGCCCCCGGCAAGCAGTCCCATAGCGCGCGTCATCGAGGTCAGCGGCCCCACGATGCTGCGGGCGGTCAGGAAGGCGACGATCAGTCCGAACAGGACGGCGAGGCCGCCCGCGATCCCCTGTAGCGACGTCGTGCCGTCGATCACAGCATCGGCCGCGGTGCGCGAATCCTTGTAGTCCGTCTTCAAGGCGGTTTCCGTGACCTTGAGTTTGGCGATGCTAGCGGAGATGAGCGGTGCGAGATCCTTGTGGTAGATCTCGTCGGACCGCAGCATCGCGGCGGAGGTCGTTTCGAACGCGGATTTGTAGATGCCGAGGGCGGTCTTCACAGGCGTCAGAGACGAGCGAAGGTCCGCCGCCTGCGGGCTCCTTTCGACGGCTGCCAGCCGCTGCACCGCCCTGTCGACATTGGTTCTGAAGACGGTGGGCCCGTTGGTGTCGCGCAGAGCGAGGAAGCGCCAGTTCGCGATTCGAACCAGCAGGACCCGGGATTCGACGTCCGCGACGAGCGACACCGTGTCGTCATCGGCGGCCGCGCGGGCCACATCGACCAGCTTGGCCATCTTGACGGTCAGCTCTTCGCCACTCGGCAACAGCGTCGCCTTGCCGGTCCGCGCCTCGTTGACGGCGTCGCCGAGACTGTCACGCAGGGTTTTCATTTTGGCGATGTCGGCGATCAGATCGTTGTAGAGCTTCCGCCGCTCCTCCGAGAGGGTGCCCTTTGCTCCGAGTTGCAACAGCCCGGTCGCCGCGGTCTCTCGCTCGGCAGCCTCCCGCATCGCAGGCTCGTTGGCGTCGTAAATGTAGCGCAGATTGGCCCGCTGGATGGCCTGAAGATGGGTCGATATCTCCAGGACGCGCGCCGTGCTGTCCGACAACGTGGAGAGTTTTGCGACCTGATCCTGGACGGAGCGCAAATTCCAGATGGCGACCACCGCCATCACGAGACCAACCGCCACCAAGGCCATGAAACCTGCGTACAGGCGTCCCCTGATCCGCAAACGAAACTTCGGCATTCCCACTGTCCACCCAGATGCATGTCAATTCGAGCGGCCGGCCTAATCCGGCGATTGTCACCGGCCACCCTGGCAGCCGCGCGTCGCGTCTTTCGCGACCCACGCTGCACCGCGACACAATGGGGGACACTCGTTAATTGAACCTTCAAATTTTTCGCGCGCGCATGGGTCAGACGGCCCAACATCTGCTGATTTTATCGGCAGGTGAGCAAGGGCTTGGCGCGAAGCCCGCAGCGCCGTGCAGGCCGCTGCAGCTTATCCGGATGACGATCTGTCAGCTGCCGGCCTGCTGCAATTTGCCGAGCGCGTTTTCGACCACTTCCAGCGTGTAGGGCTTCTGAATCACAGGCGCGGCGGCCAGCTCCGTTGGGATCGGCGCCCGCTCGCCATAGCCGGTCGCGAACATGAAGGGCACGCCGATTTCCGTCAGCTTCTGCGCCACCCTTATGCTGCTCTCGTTGCCGAGGTTGAGATCGAGCAAGGCAAAGCCCGGGCGCGTGCGCTCGATCGCCCGCAGCGCCTGATCGACGCTTGCGGCGGTATCGACATGGCGGGCGCCGAGATCGAGCAGGATGACCTCGGCGGCCATGGCGATGATGAGGTTGTCCTCGACGATCAGCGCCGTGTCGGAAATCCTGGGACGCGAGGATTGCTGTTCTTCTATTCGCATGGCGGCTCCCGCGATGGATGGGACGAGTTCGACGAAGTTGGGGGGAATGACGAACGTTGCTTGCACCCCCAGCAGGTCGAACCGGATTTCGGCTTCGCCCTTGAGGTCGAACGGCACGGAGCGCTCGATGATGGTGGTCCCGAAGCCGCGGCGCGACGGCGGCTGCACCGGCGGACCGCCGGTCTCCTTCCAGTCGATCACGAGGCTCGACGACGGATCGAGCCGCCACGCCACCTCTACGCTGCCGGTGGAATCGGCGAGCGCGCCGTATTTGGCGGAGTTGGTCATCATCTCGTGCACGACGAGGGCCAGCGTCGCGAACGCTTTGGGATCGAGCGCCACGTCGGGGCCGCCCATCTTGACCCGGTCTGCGCGCGCGCCGAGATAGGCGCCTGCCTCAGACTCGAGCAGCGAGCGCAATGCGACCGGCGCCCAGTTCAGATTGGTGATCTGGTCATGCGCGCGCGCCAGGGCCTGGATGCGGCCGCCGAGGACGCCGGCGAACTCCTCGACGGTGGTCGCGGTATCCTTGCTCTGCGCCACCAGCGCCCGGACGAGGCTCAGGATGTTGCGAACGCGGTGGTTGAGCTCGGCGATCATCAACTCCTACCGCTCCTGCGCGCCGCGCCGCTCGCGTGCGGCAAGATCGGACAGTTGCAGGATCACCTCGAGCAGCGTCACCCGCAGGCTCTCGGCAATGCGGATGTCGGCCGCCGACCACGGCTTCGACTGGCCCGCCACCGTCTCCTGCCACAGCTCGAAACTCCTGCGTGGCGTCAGGCGCGGCCCGTTCGGACCCTGGTCGTAGACCTTGTTGGGATCGCCGGCCCAATGGACCGAGCGCGTGACCTCGCGCCGGAAGAAGATCAGGCAATCGCGCGGGGCGCGCGAGATCGGGATGGCGAGAAAGCCCGCCGCGCGGTCGCGGAAGGACTGGCCCGCAGCATAGACCTTGGCGATCTCGGCGCTCGCGAAGATCCGTCCCGGCGACGTCCGATTGATGAAGCTGACGAGTTCCTTCACCTCGTCTTCGGTCGGCGTCTCGCCCTGGAGCACGATCCTGTTGTCGGACCACACCGCCACGCCGTCACACTCGATCATGTTGCGGTAGTCGCCGAGGAAATCGACGATCGCGCGCCGGCTGTGCTCGTGCGAGGCCGCGGTCTCGATCAGCCGCTCCTGCACATGGTGGGCGCGCGCCTCATAGGCGACGTCGCCCTCGCGCTCGCGTCCCTCCACGATCCAGGAGAACATCTGCCCGAACAGCTCGGATGCCGTACGCTTCTCGAAAGAGATGTAGCGCGGCGAATAATGGTGGCAGGCGAACAGGCCCCACAGCTTGCCGTCGCGCAGGATCGACACCGACATCGAGGCGCCAACGCCCATGTTGCGCAAGTACTCGATGTGGATCGGCGACACCGAGCGCAGCACGCTCATCGACAGGTCGAGCAGCCCCGCATTGTGCGTGGCCGTCGACACCAGCGCGGCGGGTTGCGCATCGATGTCCGCGATGATGCGCAGCCAGTTGCGCTGATAGAGAATGCGGGCCTGCCTCGGGATGTCCGACGCCGGATAGTGCAGGCCGAGAAACCGTTCGAGTCCCGCTTCCGCGGCCTCCGCGATCACCTCGCCCGATCCGTCCGGGTGAAACTGGTAGACCATGACGCGGTCGAAGCCGGTCAGCACCTTGAGCTGCCGCGCGGCCTCGCGAGCGAGCTCGGTCATGCCGCGCGTCTTGCGGATACGCTCCAGCATCAGACGGACGAGCTCGCCGGAATTGACGCCGGGCTCGTTGACGCTGGGCTCCGCCTCGACGACGAGATAGGCGCCGGAGAAGTGGATCGAGAGATCGTAGGGCGGCTTGCCAGCCTTAAGCTCGACGCCGAACAGGCGCTCGGTCGCGTCCGGCCCGCTGAGATGATCGACGCGGCTGCGAATGGTCTCGACAGCGGCTTCCGAGATGACGCGCGAGAGCGGCTGCTGGAGCAGGTCGGAGACGTCGGCCCCGAGAAAGCTCCCGACATTGTCCGAGGCCATACAGATCGTGAAATCCGACAGTAGCGTGAGCAGGAAGCCGAACGATTGCACGCTGCCGGGAATGTGGATCGGCTCGCGATCGCAATTGGTGAGATTGACAGCCTCGTTCATGCCCGGTCCGCCGCCTGCTCGAACGCGGCGAAGGCGATGCGCGCCGCATCGATCGCCTCGTCCTCATCGCAAGCCTCTTCGCTTGCGAGCTTCACCAGGAAACTCTGCCAGAGCCGCTTGCCTACACCATGGCTGAGATAAGCGGTGGCTTCGCTGATGCGCGGATCGCCGGCGTCCGCGACCGTCTTCAGCAGGAACTTGGCCCCGAGCCGGGAGCCCTCCAGCACGTACATGGTGCCCAGCACGCCGCTGCGTGTCAGCGGCAGCACGGTCACTGTGGATTGTGCGGCACCACCGAGCCGGCCAAGATCGTCCGCAATCGCAGCGCTGCGCGCCCGTTCCGGCCAGTCCGGAAACATTTTACCGACATCCGCGTCCATCAGCGCGGCTTCGAGCGGCAGCAAGGCCCCGGCGCTGGCTTGCAGGAAACGGCGGTAGCCGGAAAACACGCTGAGATCGAATGACGAAAGCTGCGCATCGAGTTCGCGGTGCGCAGCCGCCGTCGCATCTCTCAGTCGTTCGCGGAGTCCTGGAAAGCTGCGGCCCACCTGTGTAGTAACGTCCGAAACCCCAGCCAGCATGCAATTCCCAAACGCGCGCAATGCCGGGGCGCGATTGCCCCGGAACCGAACGAACGCAGGAGGATTCCAAAGGTTCCGAACCCCTCTGGAAAACCGGGCACGGGCGGCCCGGGCCCGCTCGTCCGCTATGTCCGCCGTAGGGGCTTCCGCAGCTCGTATCCGATCTCCGACCGCGCGCTCAGCTCGCGACCCTCACGGCCGTTTGTGGAAACGGACCGAGGGCCTTCTCGGTCAGCACCGAGTCGCAATATTCCCGGATCTCCTTGATCTTGCCGTCCTCGAGCCGAAACACGAGACAATAGTCGTTGTCGTAGCGCACGCCTTCGGGCGTGACGTTGTCGCCCTTCGCTTCAACGACGACGATATCGCCGTCCGCGATAAAGCGGTGGGCCTCCGTCCGCGTCCGGTCGACAAGGCGGGTCCGCACATAGGCGTGCAGGTCGTTGAGGATCGCCTGTTTGCCCGAAAAGGTGCGCGACCAGGAGTACTGGCCGGTCACGATCCACTTGGCGTCGTCGGCAAGACTTTCGGTGAACAAGGCGCGGTCGCGCGCAGCCGGATCGGGGCTAGCGGCGGCTGCAAAGATATCCTGCATCAGTTTCTTGTTTGCGCTCGCGCTCATGGCGGCATCTCCTTTGTGAGAACACGCAAATTATCGCCGCCGGTGCTAAATTCTTCAAATCGATAGTGGATATGATATCTATTCACCTCATGAATTTGAATTCGCTCGACCTCAATCTCCTGACCGCGCTCGACGCGCTGCTGCGCGAGGCCAGCGTCAGCCGTGCCGCCTTGCGGATCGGTCTGTCGCAGCCGGCGGCAAGTCATGCACTCCAGCGTCTGCGCGACATCTTCGGGGATCCGCTCTTGGTGCGCACAGGCGCGCGGATGGAGCTGACGCCGCGGGCGCAAGCGCTACGCGCACCGCTGGCTCAGGCTCTCGATCAGGTGCGCGGGCTGTTCCTATCGGATGAATTTGATGCGGCGCGCAGCGAGCGGCAATTCCGCCTGATGATGCCGGATCTCGCAGTCGAGCTGTTGATGCCGCCCTTGATGGAAAAGGTGACACGCCTTGCGCCCAACGTCCGCATCGACGTGGTGCCGTGGCGGGGACCGGCGATCTTCCACGCCGAGTTCGCCCGCACCATCGATCTGGTGATTTCGATCGGCAACGCTTTCAAGGGCTTTCACCGCCAGCTGCTCTACACCACAGCGACGCACTGGCGGTGCGGCGCGGCCACCCCACGACCACGAAGCTGAAGCGGCGCGAGACGTTCCTGGCCGCACGCCATGTCGGCGTGATCATCCGCGGCCAGCCGGAGGACCTCATCGACACTTGGCTGCGCACCAAGGGCATCGACCGGCACATCGCTCTCGTCGTCCCGGGTTATCTCGAAGCGCTGCACGTCGTCGCCCGCACCGACCTCGTCGCCTTCGTGCCGCGCCGGCTGATCGCGGCGCTGTCCAAGCAGCTCGGCCTCGTCACGGTGACGCCGCCGCTCGACCCCGGGATCGACGAGCAGTTCATGTTCTACCCGACCCGCGCACAGATGGACCCTGGCTCGATCTGGCTCAGGCGGCTGATGTTGGAGACGGGACGGGAATTGGAGAAGAAAGGGCTCGCTGGATAGGACGCAACTTCAAAGCAAATGGTGTCGTCCCGGACAAGCGCAGCGAAGCGGAGCGCCGATCCGGGACCCATAACCACAGGACGTGGTTTGGCGAAGACTTGCGATTGTCAGCTTGCGTCACAACTTCTCCCTGTGGTTATGGGTCCCGGGTCTGCGCTGACGCTTGCCCGGGACGACAGGGGAATATGTTGCCGCGCTCCTACGCCTTCTGCGCGTCCATCACCTTGCGCACGGCAGGGCGATCGGACATGCGCTTGAAATGATCGGCGATCTTCGGCGTCGCGTTGATATCGACGCTGTCGCCTTCGAGCCAGGTCGACAGGGTGTAGAGATAAGGATCGCAGATCGTGTACTGCTCGCCCATCACCCAGGGTCCCTTGTACATCTTCTGCTCGATCAAGGAGAAGCAGGCGCCCATGGTCTTCGGGATCATCGCCTTCATGTCGGCGAACGAGCTCTCTTCGCTCGCCCAGCGTGCGCCACGCATCTTGTGGGCATGGTTGATGTGCACGGTCGAGCAGAGATAGGAGTTGAACGACTGCACCTGGGCGAAGTCGAAGGGATCGTCGAGCGGCGCCAGCTTCGCCTTGGGGAAGGTCTGGGCGAGATAGGCCAGCATCGCCGGGGTCTCGGTCAGGACGCCGCGATCAGTCACCAGCGCGGGCACGCGGCCTTTCGGGTTGATCGCGAGGTACTCCGCGCTGTTTTGCTGGTTGGTCTTGAAGCTCAGCCGCTCCGCCGCGTAGTCGGCGCCGGCTTCTTCCAGGGTGATATAGGTGGCGAGCGCGCAGGTGCCGGTGGCGTAGTAGAGCTTGAGCATGTCGGACCTCATGGGAAAGCCGGAAGGTAACGGCTGCGGGCCCCGAGGTCCATAGCACAGCGTTCTCAGCGCTCTTGTTCTTCGCAGTTGCCCACCGGCGCCCGGCTGTGCCAAGACGCCCTGAGTTGGAGGGGCTTTCCCATGACCGTACTCATCGCCGGTGGCGGCATCGGCGGGCTGACGCTTGCGCTCAGCCTGCACGGAATCGGCATTCCCGTAAAAGTGTTCGAGAGCGTCGCCGAGCTGCGGCCGCTCGGTGTCGGCATCAACGTGCTGCCGCACGCGGTGCGCGAGCTGATCGAGCTCGGCTTGATGGACAAGCTCGATGCCGCCGGCGTGCGCACCCGCGAGTTGGCCTATTTCTCCAAGCACGGCAAGCCGATCTGGAGCGAGCCGCGCGGGCTGGAAGCCGGCTATAAATGGCCGCAATTTTCGATCCATCGCGGCACGCTTCAGCAATTGCTGCTCGACACCGCGATCGAGCGCCTCGGCCGCGACAACATCCTGACCAGCCATCATCTGACCGGCTGGAGCGAAACCGCTGACGGCGTGCGCGCCGATTTCATCGACAAGGCCACCGGCAAGGCCGCGGGGACCTACGACGGCACGATCCTGATCGCCGCCGACGGCATCCATTCCGCCGTGCGAGACAAACTCTATCCGAACGAAGGTCCGCCGATCTGGAACGGCCGCATCCTCTGGCGCGGCGTCACGCCTGCAAAAGCCTTCCTCAGCGGTCGCACCATGATCATGGCCGGCCACGAGATCCTGAAATTCGTCTGCTATCCGATCTCGAAGGAACCGGACGCCGCGGGCAACCATCTGATCAACTGGGTTGCCGAGCGCCACATGCCGCCAACTTATCAATGGCGGCGCGAAGACTATAACCGCACCGCGCGGCTGGAGGAGTTTCTGCCCTGGTTCGAGAGCTGGCAGTTCGACTGGCTCGACGTGCCCGGCCTGATCAAGAACTGTCCGCACGCCTATGAATATCCGCTGGTCGATCGCGATCCGGTGTCACAATGGACTCTCGGCCGCGTCACGCTGATGGGCGACGCCGCGCATCCGATGTACCCGATCGGCTCGAACGGCGCCTCGCAGGCGATCCTCGATGCCCGCACCATCACCCGCGAGATCCTGGCGCACGGCCCGACGCAAGCGGCCCTGCTCGCCTATGAGGCCGAGCGGCGGCCTGCAACCACCAGTCTCGTCCTGCTCAACCGCAAGAACGGCCCCGAGCAGGTGATGCAGCTCGTCGAGGAGCGCGCGCCGGATGGCTACAAGGTCGTCACTGACGTGCTGTCGCAACAGGAGCTCGAGGATGTTGCCGCCAACTACAAGCGCGTCGCCGGCTTCCAGGTGGAAGCGCTGAATGCGAAGCCGCCGATCGTGGGCGCGGGTGCGCGCGCGACGAAATGAGTATTCGCACGAAGCGAGACGCACGTTGATGCGCCCTCGCCCCTTGCGGGAGAGGGCAGCGGCGCCGGTAGACGCGGACTCACTCAGGTGAGGGGTCTGCCTCCGCGAAGCCAACCCGCATTAGAACTTGCTGAACCAACCCCTCATCCGGCGCTTCGCGCCACCTTCTCCCGCAAGGGGAGAAGGAAGAAAGAGTCCGCGGCAGCTATTTGCCCACCACCCTCGCCGCTTCGAGCAGCCGCTCGCTCGCGGTCGCCGTCGCCAGCAGCGTGCCGTCCTCCGCCGTCAGCCTGGCCTCGACGAACGCAATCGTCCTGCCGAGCTGCGTCACCTTGGCCTCGCCGATGATCGGCCCGGGCTTCGCGGGCGCGAGGAAATTCACGGTCATGCTGATGGTGGTGGTGTAGAGCCGGCCCTCGCTCATCACCAGCACGGCGGGGCCCATCGTGTCGTCGAGCATGGCCGAGAGCATGCCGCCCTGGATGAAGCCGGCCGGATTGCAGAACTCCGGCTTGCCGTCGAAGGCGAGCTTGATCCAGCCTTCCCCGGGACGGGCGTCGAGCAAGCGCCATCCGAGCAGCTCGGCACAAGGCGGCCTGGGAAAACTGTCGAGCGCGGTCTTGATCATGGGAGCCTCCGT
Source organism: Bradyrhizobium sp. WSM4874 (assembly GCF_055811835.1). Classification (NCBI taxonomy): domain Bacteria; kingdom Pseudomonadati; phylum Pseudomonadota; class Alphaproteobacteria; order Hyphomicrobiales; family Nitrobacteraceae; genus Bradyrhizobium; species Bradyrhizobium sp. WSM4874. Next base: position 149,749 of record NZ_JBVVPR010000008.1, on the reverse strand, counting down.
TGCCGGCCACAGCTAACGCAGCCCTGCTGCCAGCATGTTGTCAGCAGGATGGGCAGCTAGGGGTCCAATCCACGCGCAATCACCTTGCGCATGACGTTGGGCAATGCTTCGTCGGCGAGAGTGGCAATGGGCACCCAGCGCATGCCCGCGGGTGCCCGCGTCCGCGCTTCCGCCCTGCCCGTGTAGACCACGAGCTCCAGCGGAAAATGCGTGAAGACGTGGGTGACCACGCCTGCCTTGCGGTGCCAGCGCGACAGCCCCTTCAGCGCGGGCGCCTGCTGTTTTGCCTTGGCATCGTCCTGCCCGGCCAGCCAATCCGATCCCGGTACCTCGGTCATGCCGCCGAGCAGACCCTTTTCGGGACGGCTGCGGACGAGAAGCTCGTCGCCGCGCGTGACAACGAAGGCGGCGCCGCGCCGTAGCGCGCCGCTCTTCTTCGGCGCCTTGCGCGGAAACGTTTCCTGCGTTCCCAGTGCGCGCGCCGTGCAGTCCTCGTTCAGCGGGCACAGCGAGCAGGCCGGCTTTTTCGGCGTGCAGATCGAGGCCCCCAGATCCATCAGCGCCTGCGCGCTATCACCGGCGCGAGAATCGGCGAGCAGCGTCGCAGCCAACTCCTGAATCAGCGGCTTGGCCTGCGGGAGCTCTTCTTCAACTGCAAAGAGCCGCGAGACCACGCGTTCGATATTGCCGTCGACCGGCATGGTGCGGCGGTCGAACGCAATCGCCGCGATCGCTGCCGCCGTATAGGGCCCGATGCCCGGCAGCGCGCGCAGGCCCAGTTCGGTGTCGGGAAAGGTGCCGCCGTGCTCGCGCGTCACCGCGACCGCGCAGGCATGGAGATTACGAGCGCGAGAATAATAGCCGAGCCCGGCCCACATCCGCAGCACGTCGTCTTGCGAGGCCCGCCCGAGCGCGGTGACATCAGGCCAGCGCGCGACGAATTTTTCGAAATAGGGCCCGACCGCCTTCACCGTGGTCTGCTGGAGCATGATCTCGGACAGCCAGACGCGGTAAGGGTCGGATGCCTCGCCGGGTGCAGCGCGCCAGGGCAATCGGCGTCGGTGGCGGTCGTACCAATCGAGCAGCGCGAGCGGGCGCGGCGAGGTCTCCGGCTGAATTGGTTCCGATTTCGCCTTGAGGGCGGATTTGGGGCTCATGTTCGCACTGTAACGGCAATGCACCGATCTCTCCACGTCATGCCCACGCTCGTCGCGGGCGTCCACGTCTTTCTTCGCGGCCAAGAGCTTGCCTTCGCCGCCAAGAGCCTGTGGCGGACGCGCCGGAGTGCTATAAGGTCCCATGTCCAAGCTTCGCCCCATCAAACCCGGTCCCATCAGCGCCAAGCCGCTGTCGCTCCTGCTCAACGACGTCTTTGCCGAAGCCTATGCCAAGCAGGGATTTGCCGCGCGCGAGCTGGTGACGCGGTGGGCGCAGATTGCCGGGCCGGAGATCGCGGCTCATGCCGAGCCGCTGAAGATGCAATGGCCGCGGCCGGTCGAGGGTCAGCCGCAGGAGCCGGCCACGCTGGTGCTGCGGGTCGAGGGGCCGATGGCACTGGAGATCCAGCACTCCGCCGATGTGATCCTGCAGCGGGTCAACCGCTTCTTCGGCTGGAGCGCGGTCGGCAAGCTGGCCTTCCGCCAGGCTCCGCTGTCGCGCGCTCGCCGGCCGACCCGGCCCAGCCCCCCGGACGCCAAATCGGTGGCCGAGGTGGCCGAGAGCCTGGGTGACATCGAAGATGAACAATTGAAGTCAGCGCTGGCGCGCCTCGGGGCCGCCATCAAGCGAAATTGAGCCTTATTCTGCGGCCAAACTGGACCTGTCCTTGCCGCTCGCCATTGCCTCAAACGACGTTTCAAGCTAGCGACAGGCCGTCTGAACGCGAATTTCGGGCGACACCACGCCAATCCGGGAGCCGACCTTGATCATCACCCGCCGCGCCTTCACGTCGATGCTGTCGCTGACCGGGCTTGCCGCGCTCGCCGGGCTCTCGCCGCTGCGGTTCATCTCCGATGCCATGATCCCTGAAGCAATGGCGCAGGCGGCGCCTGGCGACGTGGCCAAGCCGGTGTCGCTGCCCGACATGGCGCTGGGCCCGAAGGACGCCGCCGTCACCATCACCGAATACGCCTCGATGACCTGCCCGCATTGCGCGGCTTTTAATGAGCAGGTGTTTCCCAAGATCAAGTCGGAATACATCGACACCGGCAAGGTGCGTTACATCTTCCGCGAGTTCCCGCTCGACATCAAAGCCGCCGCCGGCTCGATGCTGTCGCGCTGCATCGCCAATGGCGACGCGCCGAAATACTTTGCCGTCACCGACATGCTGTTCCGCCAGCAGAACGACTGGGTGATGAAGAACACCACGGAGACCCTGACGCGGATCGGCAAGCAGGCCGGTCTCACCCAGCAGCAGGTCGAGGCCTGCCTGAAGGACCAGGCGCTGCTGGACAAGATTGCCGCCGACCAGAAATATGCCAGCGACGTTCTGAAGGTCGATTCGACCCCGACGTTCTTCATCAACGGCGAAAAGATCAAGGGCGAGACCTCGTTCGAGGAATTCGCCAAGAAGATCAATCCGCTGCTCAAGAGCTGATTCGCACCGCACATTCCCGATTCGCATCTCGATAGCCGTATCTTTCCCGGCATAAATCCCTTGGGAAAAACGGCTTTCGCCGGTTGCCCTCGCGGCGCACCGCGGCCATTGTCCGACCGCATGAGGCGCCCTCGCGCGACTCGCCCGGATAGCGACACTGCCTTCCATGGTATTGTCCCGGCAGGGGGATTCGCGCCTGCCAACAGAGATGCGTGCTTATGAAAATCACCCGCCTGCGCCTTCACGGCTTCAAGTCCTTCGTTGAGGCCACCGACTTCGTCATCGAGCCCGGCCTGACCGGCGTGGTCGGCCCCAACGGCTGCGGCAAGTCGAATCTGGTCGAGGCACTGCGCTGGGCGATGGGCGAGACCTCCTACAAGTCGTTGCGCGCCGCCGACATGGACGCGGTGATCTTCGCCGGCTCCGGCAATCGTCCCGCGCGCAACCACGCCGAAGTGACGATGACGATCGACAATTCCGATCGCACCGCGCCGGCGGCGATGAACGACAGCCAGCTTTTGGAAATTTCCCGCCGCATCGAGCGCGAGGCCGGCTCGGTCTACCGCATCAACGGTCGCGACGTGCGCGCCCGCGACGTGCAGATTCTATTCGCCGACGCCGCCACCGGCGCGCGCTCGCCGGCCCTCGTCCACCAGGGCAAGATCGGCGAGATCATTCAGGCCAAGCCCGAACAGCGCCGCCGCGTGTTGGAAGACGCCGCCGGCGTCGCCGGCCTGCACGCCCGCCGCCACGAAGCCGAGTTGCGGCTCAAGGCGGCCGAAACCAACCTCACCCGCGTCGAGGACGTGATCGGCCAGCTCGCCGGGCAGATGGAAGGCCTGAAGAAGCAGGCCCGCCAGGCCGTCCGCTATCGCGAGGTCGCGGCCAAGGTCCGCAAGGCCGAAGCAACCCTGTTCCACCTGCGCTGGATCGGCGCCCATGCCGACGTCAACGAGTCCGGCCAGACCCACGATCTCGCGGTCCGCGAGATGGCCGAGCGCACCCAGCACCAGGCCGAGGCGGCCCGCATCCAGGCGATTCGCGCCGCCGAAATGCCGGCGCTGCGTGATGCCGAAGCTCGCGCCGCGGCGGGGCTGCAGCGCCTGACCAACGCCCGCGAACTGCTCGATCGCGAGGAAGAGCGCGCCAAGGAGCGCGTCGCGGAGCTCGAGCGGCGCCTCGCCCAGTTCGAAGGCGACATCTCGCGCGCCCAGCAGCAGACCATGGACGCCGATGTCGCGCTGCAGCGCCTCGACGCCGAAGATGCCGAGCTGAAGGAAGAGATCAAGTCGCGCGTCGAGAAGCGCTCCGGCGTCGATGAGCGTGTCGCCGAAGCCGAGGCGGTGCTGACCGAAACCGAGCAGCAGTTCGCCGAGCTCACCACCGCGCTCGCCGACCTCACCGCCAAGCGCAATCAACTCGAAGCCAACGTTCGAACCCACCGCGACAAGCTCGCCCGGCTCGACCAAGAGATTTCGAACGTCGCGGCGGAAGAGCACAAGCTCACCGAGGAGACCGGCGGCTTCGGCGATCTCGACGAGCTGACCGCGACCGTCGAGAACGCCGAGCAGACGCTGGCAGCCTCGGAAGCCGCGGCTCAAGCCAGCGAAGCCGCGCACGTCGTCGCGCGGCAGACGCTGGAATCCTCGCGCTCGCCGCTCGTCGAAGCCGACAAGCGCGTGCAGCGGCTCGATACCGAGGCGCGCACGATCTCCAAGATCCTCAACGGCGAGACCAAGAATCTGTGGCCGCCGATCATCGACGGCATCACCGTCGACAAGGGATTCGAAAAGGCGATCGGCGCAGCGCTTGGCGACGATCTCGACGCCCCGGTCGATCCGTCCGCGCCGATGCGCTGGACCAATGCCGGCGTCACCGACGGCGATCCGGAACTGCCCGAAGGCGTCGTGCCTCTCGCCAGCCACGTTCAGGCCCCGGCCGAGCTGACCCGCCGCCTGGCGCAGATCGGCGTGGTGCCGCGCGAGCGCGGCGCCGAGCTGGTCTCGCAGCTCAAGACCGGCCAGCGGCTGGTCTCGCCCGAAGGCGACGTCTGGCGCTGGGACGGTTTTGTCGCAGCCGCCCACGCGCCGACCGGCGCAGCACGGCGGCTTGCCGAGCGCGCCCGCCTCATCGACATCGAGAACGAGCTGGAGCAGGCCCGCATCGACGCGCAGATCAAGCGTCAGGCGCTGGAGAACGCCGAAGCCGAGCTGCAGATGGCCGCCAGCACCGAAGGTGCGAGCCGCGAAGCCTGGCGCGCCGCGCAGCGCGAGCTCAACGTCGCGCGCGAGCGCCATGCCACGGTCGAGCGCGAGATCAGCCGCCACGCCGCGCGCAAGGCGACGCTGTCGGAAGCACACAGCCGTCTGGCCGCCGACCGCGCCGAGGCCGAAGCCGCCTACGAATACGCCGAGGCCGGGATCTCCGAGCTGCCGTCGAGCGAGGACACCGAAACCCGTCTGGCCGCCGTCCGCAGCGACATCGAAGGTCATCGCCGCATGGCCGCCCAGGTCCGCGCCGAGGCACAGGCGCTGGCGCGCGAAGCCGAGCTGGCCGACCGCCGCGTGCAGGCGATCCTCGCCGAACGCACCGAGTGGCAGAACCGCAAGGAGAGCGCGGCCTCCCACATCGACACCATCCAGACCCGCATCACCGAAGTCTCGATCGAGCGCAGCGATCTCGAGAACGCGCCGGCCGTGTTCGCGGAGAAGCGCAGCGCGCTGATCACCGAGATCGAATATGCCGAAAACGACCGCCGCATGGCCGCCGATGCGCTCGCCAGCGCGGAAAACGCGATGGCCGAAACCGATCGCGTCGCGAAGCTGACGCTCGAAGCGCTCTCAAGCTCCCGCGAGGCCACCGCCCGCGCCGAGGAGCGCATGGAAGGCGCGCGGCGCCGGCTCGAGGACATCGAGCGCGAAATCTGCGACATGCTCGAGGTCGAACCGCAGGCCGTTGCCGGCCTCGCCGAGATCGAACCCGGCACGGAGCTGCCGCCGCTGCACGACATCGAGGAAGACCTCGAAAAAATGCGCCGCGATCGCGAGCGGCTGGGCGCGGTCAATTTGCGCGCCGAGGAAGAGCTGCGCGAGGTCGAAACCCAGCACAACGGCCTGGTCACCGAGCGCGACGACCTCGTCGAGGCCATCAAGCGGCTGCGCCAGGGCATCCAGAGCCTCAACAAGGAGGCGCGCGAGCGGCTCCTGACCTCGTTCGAGGTCGTCAACAACCACTTCAAGCGCCTGTTCGTCGAGCTGTTCGGTGGCGGCGAAGCCGCGCTGCATCTGATCGAGAGCGATGATCCGCTCGAAGCCGGCCTCGAAATCATCGCCAAGCCGCCGGGCAAGAAGCCGCAGACGCTGTCGCTGCTCTCCGGCGGTGAACAGGCGCTGACCGCGATGGCGCTGATCTTCGCGGTGTTCCTCACCAATCCCTCGCCGATCTGCGTGCTGGACGAAGTCGACGCGCCGCTCGACGACCACAACGTCGAGCGCTATTGCAACCTGTTGCACGAGATGACCGCCTCGACCGACACGCGCTTCATCATCATCACCCACAACCCGATCACGATGGCGCGGATGAACCGCCTGTTCGGCGTCACCATGGCCGAACGCGGCGTCTCGCAACTGGTGTCGGTGAACCTGCAAGAGGCGGTGGACATTCTCGACCAGAACGTGGCGTGATTTTTGGGACGTCATTCCGGGGCGATGCGCAGCATCGAACCCGGAATTTCGCGCCACCATTTCGAGATTCCGGGTTCGCGCTACACGCGCCCCGGAATGACGACGAATTAAGATGATCTCGCCCGCGCTTCCCGCTGAGCTAAAGGCCGCTCTCGACGGCAAGCTGCAGGGCTTTTCCCGCACCGATGCTGCGCAGCGATCGCAGAAAATCTCGACCACCTATCGTACAGGCGGTGGCTCCGGCACGATCAAGTCGGAGGCCGATGCGCTCGCCTATGCGCTTGCGCGCATGCCGGCGACCTATGCGGCGGTGGCGGCAAGTCTGAATGCGCTGACCGAGATCGCACCGGACCTCGCTCCGGAAACGCTGCTCGACGTCGGCGCAGGTCCGGGCACCGCGAGCTGGGCCGCGGCGGAGGCGTTCTCCTCGTTGCAGGATTTCACCCTGCTCGACGCCAACGCCACCCTCAGCCGTCTCGCGCTCGAACTGGCCCGCGACAGCACCCGTCTGGCGGATTGCCGCTATCTGCCGGGCGATGCCGGCGCGAACCTCGCCGAGGTCTCGCAAGCCGATCTCGTCGTCGCGAGTTATGTCATCGGCGAGCTCAGTGAGGGCGATCAACGCAAGCTCGCGGAAATGATGTGGGCGAAAGCGCGCCACGCGCTGGTCGTGATCGAGCCCGGCACCCCCGCCGGCTACGGCCGCATCCTCGCTTTGCGCCAGCAACTGATCGCGGCGGGCGCCTATGTCGCCGCACCCTGCCCGCACGAAAAGCCGTGTCCGCTGACGGCGCCCGACTGGTGCCATTTCTCCCAGCGCCTGCCGCGCTCGCAGGCTCATCGCCAGATCAAGGGCGCCGAGGTGCCGTTCGAGGACGAACGATTCATCTACGTGGCGCTGACCCGTACGCCGCCTGCAACCCGCGGCGCGCGCGTGCTGGCGCCGCCGGATCTCGGCAAGGCCGAGATCACGGCCAAGCTCTGTAGCGAGCAAGGCGTCGAACTCGCCAAGGTCCCGCGCCGCGACAAGGCCGCCTATGCAAGCGCCCGCCGCTGGCGCTGGGGTGATGCCGTCCTGTCCGAAAGTTAACCTCCTCCGGCGCTTTCGCCTTGAACTCGGATAGTCCCTCATCCGACCAAATCCTACCTCCCTTCTGCGCCGGGGCTCTCGCTCCGCGCCAATTTGGTCTAGGCTGCGCCCGCCTTCTTCCCCCTTCAGGAGTTCTCCATGTCGACCGGCTGGATCGTCCTCGGCGTTATCGTCGTCCTCGTGTTCTTTGCCTTCGCCGCCTACAACCGGCTGGTGGCGCTGGGCCAGCGCGTCGGCCAGGCCTTTGCTGACATCGACGTGCAGCTCAAGCAGCGTCACGATCTGATCCCGAACCTGGTCGAGACCGTGAAGGGCTACGCATCGCATGAGCGCGGCACGCTCGACGACGTCATCAAGGCGCGTAATTCGGCGATGTCGGCGCAGGGACCGGCGCAGGTGTCCGCGGCCGAGAACCAGCTCTCGGGCGCGCTCGGCCGACTGATTGCGCTCTCGGAGGCCTATCCCGACCTCAAGGCCAACGCCAATTTCCAGCAACTCGCCAGCGAGCTGTCCGACCTCGAGAACAAGATCGCGGCCAGCCGCCGCTTCTTCAACAGCGCGGTCCAGGAATACAACACCGGCATCCAGCAGATGCCGGCCGCCTTGTTCGCCGGCATGTTCGGCTTCACCAAAAAGGACTTCTTCGATCTCGGTGCCAGCCGCTCCGAGGTCGAAGCCACGCCGCAGGTGAAGTTCTGAGTTGAGCCGATAGGCCGGCAGGGCATCGCGTCATGGCCGCGTATGGTCTCTACACGCACATCGCCTCGAACAAGTTTCGTTCGATGCTCCTGCTCGCCGGCCTGTTCGCGCTGGTCTATGTGCTGGTCTACGCCGGCGCGCTGATCGCCGAAGTCGTCATCAACGGCGACGAGACTGTCGTCCATTATCTGAGACGCGCCTTCTATGACCTGAAAGTCGCCGCACCGGTTGCGACCCTCGTGGCAGCGGCCTGGATCGCGATCGCTTATTTCTTCCACCAGTCGATGATCGATGCGGTGACCGGCGGCCACGACGTCACCCGGCAGGAGGAGCCGCGGCTCTATAATCTGCTCGAAAATCTCTGCATCTCGCGCGGCATCACGATGCCGAAGCTGAAGATCATGGAGAGCCCGGCGCTGAACGCGTTCGCGACCGGCCTCAACCCGCGGCAATATTCGATCACCGTTACCACCGGTCTCCTCAATGCGCTGAACGACAACGAGATCGAGGCCGTGCTGGGCCACGAGCTGACCCACATCAAGAACGGCGACGTGCAGCTCATGGTGGTCGCCGTCATCATCGCAGGCGTGGTCGGCTTCTTCGGCGAACTGTTCTTCCGCCTGTTCACGAATTTCAGCTGGAGCTCCGGCTCCGGCGGCTCGTGGTCGTCAGGCTCCTCCTCGTCGTCACGATCATCCTCGTCGTCGAGTGACAGCAAGAGTTCCGGCGGCGGCGCGGTGATCGTCATCATCATTGCGATCGTGCTGATCGTGGTGGCCTGGCTGTTGTCGCAGGTGGTGAAGCTCGCGCTGTCGCGCTCGCGGGAATATCTCGCGGACGCGGGCTCCGTCGAGTTGACGAAAAACCCGGACGCCATGATCTCGGCCCTGCGCAAGATCGAGAACCGCGGCGAGCTGCCGGGCGCAACCTCGGCGGTGATGGAGCTCTGCGTCGACAATCCGCGCGAGGGTTTTGCCGATTTGTTCGCGACCCACCCCTCGGTGCAGTCCCGGGTCGACGCGCTGGTCAAGTTCGCCGGCGGCCATGATCCTGGCCCGCTGCCGTCTCCCGCCGACGAGGCCGAGGAGCCAGACACGCAAGCCGATCGGCAGGACACCCCACCGCCGCTGCGTCAGGGTCCCTGGAACGACGCCAGCGGCGCGACCAGTCCGCCGCCCGTGCCCGCACCCAGCCCCGCCGGAACCGCCACCAGCAACCCGATAGGTCCTTGGGGCCGCCATTGAGCGTGATTTGACGCCACGCGCGGCAGGCCTCGTCGCGATTGGGAAAAACCTCGGGAATTGCCGTAACTGGGGCCTGCGGAATTGAATTCTCCCTTGTTTCTGCCATGTTCGCGCCCAACAGCAGGCATGGGACATCCTCGGGACATCCTTGGGACATCGATTTGGGGCCCGGCCGATTGCGACTTCGCGATCGGGGGCGCGCGTTAGGGGACAGCAATGGCAAAGCCGGCAGTGGTTGTGGTGGGCGCGGACAAGGGCGGGGTCGGCAAGACCACGGTGTCGCGGACCTTGCTCGATTATTTTTCCGCCAACAACGTGCCGACGCGCGCCTTCGACACCGAGTCGCCGCGCGGAACCCTGAAGCGCTTCCACCCTGACATCACCGAGATCGTCGACATGACGACGACGTCGGATCAGATGAAGATCTTCGATACGCTGAACGCGACGAGCCCGTCGGTCACCGTGATCGACGTCCGCGCCGGTCTGCTGTCGCCGGCGCTCGCCTCCTTGCGCGACATCGGCTTCCTCGATGCCGCCAAGGCCGGCCAGATCACCTTTGCCGTGTTCCACATCCTCGGACCCTCAATCGCCTCTCTGGACGAAATCGCCGAGACCGCAGGCTTCATGACCGGTGCCAAATACTTCCTGGTGAAGAACTTCATCAACGACACCCAGTTCTTCCAATGGGACCAGGCGACCTATAATTCCTACTTCCACCGCATCAAGGATGCGACCGAGCTGACCATCCCCAAGCTCAACGAAATGGCCTATGAGCAGGTCGAAGTTTCCTCCGTCCCGTTCCTGAAATTCGTCGCCAACAAGGGCATCAACGACGAGGCCGCGAACTATTCGTTCGTGCTGCGCGGGTATGTCCGGCATTGGTTGGCGAACGTCTGGAGCGAATTCGACCGGATCCGGCTGACCGACATCGTCGGCTCCAAGCCCGTCACCCGCAACAGCGAAAAATAGTTGCGCAAGCCGGGCGGATACGGCTGGATTGGTCGCCGAGTTCGACTGATATAGCTATCGATGCCCGCGACGCCCCTCTACATCATTTGCTCGCCCCGCCCGCAGGTCGGCAAGACCCTGCTGGCGCGGCTTTTGAGCGAATTTTTGCTGCTCAAGAACGGCAACGTCGTGGCCTTCGACGTCAACCTGAAGGAGCCGTCGCTGCTCGACTATCTGCCAAAGATCACCGAGACCGCCGACGTGATCGACACCTATGGCAAGATGCAGCTGATGGATCGCGTCATCGTCGATGACGGGGTAGCCAAGGTGATCGACCTCGGCTTCCACGCCTTTGACGAGTTCTTCAAGATGACCGAAGAGATCGGCCTGTTGAAAGAGGCGGCGCGCCGCCACGTCGCGCCGATGATCCTGTTCGTCGCCGACACCGACCGCGTCTCGGCCCGCGCGCACGAGATGCTGCGCGAACAGATCCCGCGGATCAACCTGATCACGGTGGACAACGAGCACGTCGTGCGTGGCGAGTTGCCGGCCGCGATGGCCGGCGGCCGGCTGCTGCGCCTGCCGGCGTTGCCCGGCTTCCTGAAGACCTATATCGGCCGCCTGAACTTCTCCTTCACCGGCTATCTGCGCCAGGAGAAAGATGCCTCGACCGAGCTGCACCAGTGGACCCGGCGCAACTATCTCGCCTTCCGCGAGCTCGAGCTCAGCCTGATCCTGCAACGATCTTGAATATTTACCCGGATAATATTGACGTCGAGCGGCCCTGCGGTTACTGAGTCCATGCACCAGCGTTCCTCAGCAAGGACCTCACCGTGACCATCGACCGGAAAGCAGCGATCGCCGCCTACAAGGAGCGGAAGACCGTTGCAGGCATATACGTCGTCCGCTGCGCGGCCTCGGGCGAGGCCTGGGTCGGCCAAGCCCCGAACCTCGACACAATCCAGAACCGCATCTGGTTCTCGCTGCGCCAGGGTAGCCACACCTGCCGTAGCCTCCAGGCTGCGTGGAACACGCATGGCGAGGCAGGCCTGATGTTTGGCGAATGTGAGCGTCTGGAGGATGAGGAGACCGCCTATGTCAGGAATGCGCTGCTCCAAGAGCGCATGCTGCATTGGCTGTCGGAGCTGAAGGCCGAGCCGATCTGAACGTCGCCAGCGGCGCCGTTGCCGCTCAGTGCCCCTCGAACGTCATCAGCGTGCGCACCGGCACGTCCATCGCGCGCAGCTTGGCCGCGCCGCCGAGATCGGGCAGGTCGATGATGAAGCAGGCGGCAACGACATTGGCGCCGATCTGGCGCAGCAATTTCACCGCGCCTTCCGCGGTGCCGCCGGTGGCGATGAGGTCATCGACCAGGATCACGCGCTCGCCGGGCTGGATGGCGTCGACATGCATCTCCATCTCGTCGATGCCGTATTCGAGAGAGTAAGCGATGCGCACGGTGGTGTGCGGCAGCTTGCCTTTTTTCCGGATCGGCACGAAGCCGGCCGAAACCTGGTGCGCCACCGCGCCGCCGATGATGAAGCCGCGCGCCTCCATGCCGGCGACCTTGTCGATCTTGTTGCCGGCCCAGGGATTGACGAGTTCGTCGACCGCGCGGCGGAACGCACGCGCATCTGCGAGCAGCGTGGTGATGTCGCGGAACAAGATCCCGGGTTTCGGGTAGTCCGGGATGGTGCGGACGCTTGCCTTCAGATCGTGGTCAAAAGTCATGGTGCCTCTCAATCAGCGCGCGCATCCAAACGGAACGCGTTCTCGACAATTCGTAAGCCCACCTCGCCGCTCAGCGACATCAGCGATTCCGGATGGAATTGCACGCCGGCGACCGGCAGGGTCTTGTGCTCCAGCGCCATGGCGACGCCGTCCTCGGTGCTGGCGGTGACGGATAGCACCTCCGGCATGCTGTCGCGCTCGACATAGAGCGAGTGATAGCGGCCGATTACGATCTCGTTCGGCAGATTGCGCATCAGCCGCCCGCCGCGGACCTGCACCCGCGAGGGCCGGCCGTGAGCGGGATGCGTGAGCTGCCCGAGCTCGCCGCCGAAATATTCGCCGATCGCCTGGACGCCGAGACAGACGCCGAACACCGGCAGCTTGTTCTCCAGCGCCGCGTCGATGGTCTTCTTGATCCCAAAATCCTCAGGCCTGCCAGGGCCGGGCGACAGCACCAGCAAATCCCACCGCTTCTGCTTGAGCATGTCGAGCGCATGCACATGTCGGACCACGGTGACGTCGGCGCCGACTTGGCGGAAGTAATCGGCCAGCATATGCACAAAGCTGTCGTCATGGTCGATCAGCAGCACCCGCTTGCCGCTTCCGGTCGCATCGGGCGCAAAGGCCGACAGCGGCTTCGGCGGATCACCGCGCAAGGCCTGGAATAAAGCGGCAGCTTTGACCTGGCATTCGCGGTCCTCGGCGGCGGGATCGGAGTCGAACAAACAGGTGGCGCCGACACGCACTTCCGCGAGGCCTTCCTTCATCCGGATGGTGCGGATGGTGAGGCCGGTGTTGATGCTGCCGTCGAAATTCACCGCCCCGATCGCGCCCGCATACCAGCGGCGGGGCGAGCGCTCGTGATCCTCGACGAACTGCATCGCCCAGAGTTTTGGCGCGCCGGTGACGGTGACGGCCCAGGCATGGGTGAGGAACGCATCGAGCGCATCGAAGCCGGGACGCAGCATGCCTTCGACATGGTCGACGGTGTGGAAGAGTTTTGAATAGGTTTCGATCTGCCGGCGCGCCAGCACCTTGATCGTGCCGGGGACGCAGACGCGCGCCTTGTCGTTGCGGTCGACGTCGGTGCACATGTTGAGCTCGAACTCGTCCTTCTCGGAGTTCAGGAGCTGGCGGATCTGCTCGGCATCGCCGATCGCATCGGTACCGCGCGCGATCGTACCCGAGATCGGGCAGGTCTCGACCCGGCGTCCGTCCGAGCGCACGAACATTTCCGGAGAGGCCGAGACGAGAAATTCACCCTCGCCAAGATTCATCAGCGCGCCGTACGGCGACGGGTTGATGACGCAGAGCCGCTGGAACACTTCGGCCGGCGAGCGGTCGCAGGGCTCGGCGAAGAGCTGCCCCGGCACCGCCTCGAACAGATCGCCGCGCGCAAAGGCGGCGCGCGCGGTCTCGACCGTGGCCTGATATTCGCCGGGCGCGTGATCGGCAAAACCCTGGCGCGGCGTCTTGAGGTATGGGCTCTCGGCGGTCTCGTGCGGCAGGCCCGCGGTGGACTTGCCCTTCCACGCGAAATCGTAAGTGAGCACGACGCCGCGGCCGGTAGCGCGGTCATAGGCGAGCAGGCGGTCGGGGACATAGAGCACGATGTCGCGCTGGTCGCTCTCCCGCGCGCGCTTCTGCACGAGGTCCTCGATCTGGAACACGAGATCGTAGGCGAAGGCGCCGAACAGGCCGAGCGACCCGTCGTCATTGGCGGAGAAGGCGGCGACGAGATCGCGCACCAGCGACATCACGCTGGCGCGCCGCGTGCGCTGGTCTTCGTCGATCGGCGCTTCGCCGCGGATGATATGACCGGCAAGGCGCGTGGGCGTTGTCTCGGAGATCACGACGCAGGGCTCGCGCAAGACGTCGGCGAGGAAGGCGATCAGCACCTCCCCGCGCGCGTTCAGCGCTTCCAGCTTGAAATTGACGCCAGTGGTCTCGAGCTTGAGCGGCGGATCGGAGAAGCCGAGGTCAAAGCTCTCGTAGCGGCCGGGCACGGTCGTGCCCGACGACAGCACCACGCCGCGGCGACGGTCGAGCAGGCTGACGAGATCGTCCAGCCGGTTGGCGCCGCCGGAAAACTGTTCCGCCACGCGCGTGATCGCGAGCCCCGCGCGGGTCACATAGTCGCTTCGAGCCGGAAGGGCAAAGACGGTCCTGTTCATCGGGTCCTCTTACGAAACTTGTCGAGGGAACGCCACACAGGACAAACGATCAGGCCGCCGCACTGCGTGGGCGACCTCAGACGATTTTGGGAGAATAAATCGCACCGGCCACCTCTCAGGAGGTGCGCCACCAAAGACGGGATGGGCGGACGGCGGTGCTCATGGGCGGATACTCATCATGGCGCGGGGACGGCGTCAAGGTGCCGTCTCCGGCAGCCCGGATGGAGCGCAGCGCAATCCGGGGCTGTCTATTGTGATACCAAACCCGGATTGCGCTGCGCTCCATCCGGGCTACGGGCGCCTACCCCAAATGCTTCCGGAAAAACTCGGTCGCCCTGCCCCAGGCGAGCTCGGCGGCTTCGCGGTCGTGGACGGCCTGGCGTTGCTCGTTGACGAAGGCGTGCTCGGCGTCATAGCGGAACAGCTCCAGCGACTTGCCGGCGGACTTCATGGCCTTTTCGAAGCCATTGACCAGCTCAGGCGTGCACCAATCGTCCTTGTTGGCGAAATGGGCCTGGAGCGGGATCTTGACGTCGGCGGGCTTGGCCGCCTGCTCGGGCGGAATGCCGTAGAACACCACACCGGCCGCGAGCTCCGGCACATGCACCGCGCCGATGATGGTGACGGCGCCACCGAGGCAGAAGCCGGTCAGGCCGACCTTGGCGCCGTTGCGGGACAGATATTGCGTGGCGCCGCGCACGGTCTGCGTGGTGGCGTCCATGAAATCGAGCGAGTTCATCTCTTTGCCGGCCGCGTCCGTGTCGTGATACGGCACCACCTTGCCCTTGTAGAGATCGGGCGCCAGCGCATCGAAACCGGCGAGCGCGAAGCGGTCGCACAGGCCCTTGATCTGGTCCGACAGGCCCCACCATTCCTGGATGACCACCACGCCCGGCGCGTTGCCGCGCGCGGCATTGGCGAGATAGCCCGATGCGTCCTTGCCGTCCGGGCGCTTGAAGGTGATGGCGGTTCCCATGGTGTCCTCCGACGAGTTTTTGGGGAGCGTTGGCGGCATTTTGGCGTTTGAGCGGACGATAGGCAATCGCGCCTGACAACACACTCTCGTGCCCAACAAAAAAGCCCCCTCGCGGGGGCCTCTTCATTCTCGCCTCGGGCCGCTCAGTGCGAGTCAGCCCAGACCTTCTTTTTGGTGAAGTACATCAGGCCGGCGAAGATGATCAGGAAGATGAACACCTGGAAACCGAGGCGCTTGCGCGCTTCCATGTGGGGTTCGGCGGTCCACATCAGGAACGTGGTGACGTCCTTGGAATATTGCGCAATCGTGGTCGGCGAGCCGTCGTCATAGGTCACCTGGCCGTCGCTGAGCGGCTTCGGCATCTTGATGGCGTGGCCCGGGAAGTACTTGTTGTAGTAGGAGCCCTCGGGGAGGGTCACGCCTTCGGGCGCCTTGTCCTCAAAGCCCTGGAGCAACGCCGAGACGTAGTCCGGGCCCTGCTCCTGATACTGGGTGAAGAAGTCGACGATGAACATCGGGAAGCCGCGACCGTAGGAACGCGCCTTGGTGATCAGCGACAGATCCGGCGGCGCCGCGCCACCATTCGCCGCACGCGCGGCCTGCTCGTTCGGGAATGGCGAGGGGAAATAATCCGCCGGCCGGCCCGCGCGTTCGAACATGTCACCCGCATCGTTCGGACCATCCTTGACCTTGTAGTCGGAGGCGAAGGCTGCAGCCTGCGCGACCGAATAGCCGGGACCGCCGGCTTCCGCGAGATTGCGGAAGGCGACGTAGGACAGGCCATGGCAGTTGGCGCAGACTTCCTTGTAAACCTTCAGGCCGCGCTGCAATGCGCCGCGGTCGTATTTGCCGAACGGACCGGCGAACGACCATTTGTTGCCCGGCGGCTTGTCGCTGCCTTCGGAGGCACGCGCGCTGTCGGCGGAGCCCGCAAACAACGCGCCCGCCAGCGCAAGCACGATCGCGCTCGACACCATCGGCGTCGACCTGCTCCCGGTTTTGGCCAGGACGGCATCCGAGATCGAGTTCGGCACCGGCCGCGGCTTCTCGATGCGCGAGAGCAGCGGCAGCACGATCAGGAAGTAGGCGAAGTAGCAGAACGTCAGGACCCGGCCGGCGATCACATAGATGCCTTCCGGCGGCTGCGCGCCGAGATAGCCGAGCAGGATGCAGACCGCGACGAAGATCCAGAAGAATTGCTTGGCCAGCGGACGGTACTTCGACGATTTCGTCCTGGCGGCATCGAGCCAGGGCAGGAAGCACAGGATGATGATCGCCGAGAACATCCCGATCACGCCCGCGAGCTTGTTCGGGATCGAACGCAGGATTGCGTAGAACGGCAGGTAATACCATTCCGGCACGATGTGCGGCGGCGTCACGCCCGGGTTCGCCGGAATGTAATTGTCGGCGTCGCCGAGGTAGTTCGGCATGTAGAAGATGAACCAGGCGTAGAGCAGCATGAAGCAGGAGACGCCGAACATGTCCTTGATGGTCGCATGCGGCGTGAACGGAACCGTATCCTTTTCCGTCTTGGGCTCGACGCCATCAGGGTTGTTCTGGCCGGAGACATGCAGCGCCCAGACGTGGAGCACGACGACGCCCGCGATCAGGAACGGCAAGAGATAGTGCAGCGAGAAGAAGCGGTTCAGCGTCGGATTGCCGACCGAATAGCCGCCCCATAAGAGCGTCACGATGCTCTCGCCGACATAGGGGATGGCGGAGAACAGATTGGTGATGACGGTGGCGCCCCAGAAGCTCATCTGTCCCCATGGCAGCACGTAGCCCATGAAGCCGGTCGCCATCATCAGGAGGTAGATGATGACGCCGAGGATCCACAGCACTTCGCGCGGCTCCTTGTAGGAGCCGTAATAGAGGCCGCGCAGCATGTGGACGTAGACGGCGACGAAGAACATCGAGGCGCCGACGGCATGCATGTTGCGCAGCAGCCAGCCGTAATTGACGTCACGAACCAGAAGCTCGACGGACTTGAAGGCGAGGTCGGCATGCGGCGTGTAGTGCATCGCCAGGATCACGCCGGTCAGGATCTGGATCCCCAGCATGAAGGAGAGGATGGCGCCGAAGGTCCACCAATAGTTCAGGTTGCGCGGGGTCGGATAGACCACGAAGGAGGAGTGCATGAGGCCGAGGATCGGCAGACGTCGCTCGATCCATTGCAGGGCCGGATTGCTCGGCTGGTAGTCGGATGGTCCGCTCATGATGCGATCCTGAGGAAATAATACGACGAGACGGCGCGAAGCTTCGGACGAGGCCCGAAGCTCAGCCGATCTGAATTTTGGTGTCGGAAACGAACTGGTACGGCGGCACCGGCAGGTTCGCGGGCGCGGGCCCCTGGCGGATGCGGCCGGACGAATCGTATTGCGAACCATGGCAGGGGCAGAAGAACCCGTCGTAATTGCCTTCATGGGCGATCGGGATGCAGCCGAGATGGGTGCAGATGCCGATCACGACCAGCCACTGCTCATGGCCGGACTTGACCCGGGCCTCGTCGGACTGCGGATCGGGCAGGCTCGCCACGTTGACGGCGCGCGCCTCGTCGATCTGCTTCTTGGTGCGGTGGCTGATGTAAATCGGCTTGCCGCGCCAGAACACCTTGATGTCCTGCCCCTCGGCGACCGGGCTGAGATCGACCTCGATCGGCGCACCGGCGGCGATGGTCGACGCATCAGGATTCATTTGGGAGATAAAGGGCCAGAGCGCAGCTGCGCCCCATACTGCTGCAGCTGCCCCCGTTGCAACGAATAAGAAATCACGGCGTGTCGGATGGTCCGCCGAAGACGCTGTCGTCACGATTCCAACCCTTTCTTCTTATGCAGCCGGCGGAACCGCTCCAGGAGCCCCCAAGGTCCCCAGAACAGTCTGCCGGCGCCCGCGGCCCCCCGCGGCGGCAGAACTTCACGTGCCCCCACCAAAACAAGGCGAAAACAGCAGTCCAGAATCGTTCTATTGGCACCCTTGCCGGGCGAGCGCAAGCCCGCTATCGGCGCGGGAGCGTGCAATGCACGAATTCCGCGGCCAGCGATGTTTTATTGAAACATTTCCGGCCCGCACCGAACCCGGCACAGCCCATGCAGATAGCGCTTTTCCAACCCGACATCCCCCAGAACACCGGCACGATTCTCAGGCTCTGCGCTTGCCTGGACGTGGCCGCCCATATCATCGAACCGGCGGGGTTCCCCGTCTCCGACCGGCATTTCCGCCGGGCGGGAATGGATTACCTCGATCAGGTCAGCATCGTCAGGCACGACTCCTGGTCGAAATTCGAGCAATGGCGCGCGGCGCAGGGGGCCCGCCTGCTGCTGTTCACCACCAAGGGGGCGACCGACTACCGCGATTTCCGTTACCAGACGGCGGACATCCTGCTATTCGGGCGCGAGAGCGCCGGCGTCACCGAGGCGGTGGTCGATGCCGCGGACGCGCGGCTGGTGATCCCGATCGCTCCGGGGCTGCGGTCGCTCAATGTCGCCATGACCGCGGCGATGGCCGCAGGCGAAGCGCTGCGGCAGCTCCGGAACCCGCAAGTTTGATAATGTTGAGGAGAGACGGTTGAGTTACGCGGTCAAGGAAATCTTCCTGACACTGCAAGGCGAAGGCGCCCATGCCGGGCGCGCGTCCGTATTTTGCCGCTTTGCCGGCTGCAACCTCTGGAGCGGGCGCGAGGCGGACCGCAGCGAGGCCACCTGCAAATTCTGCGACACCGATTTCGTCGGCACCGACGGCACGCTCGGCGGGCGCTATGCCTCGGCCGCGGAACTCGCCGGCACCATCGCGGCGCAATGGACGGCCTCCACCGACAACCGTTACGTGGTGCTCACCGGCGGCGAGCCGCTGCTCCAGGTCGATACCGCGCTGGTCGACGCGCTCCATGCACGCGGCTTCGAGATCGGGGTCGAGACCAACGGCACCATCGCCCCGCCCGAGGGGCTCGACTGGATCTGCGTCAGCCCGAAGGGCGGCAGCGATCTGGTGATCCGGCGCGGCCACGAGCTGAAGCTGGTCTATCCGCAGCCGCTCGCCATGCCGGAGGCCTTCGCGGATCTCGCCTTCGAGCGCTTCTCGCTGCAGCCGATGGACGGGCCCGAGGTCGCCCAAAACACCGCGGGCGCCATCGACTATTGCCTCAATCATCCGCAATGGCGGCTCAGCGTGCAGACGCATAAATCGCTCGGTATCAGATAGGATTGGTTTTCGAACAGATGTGGGAATTGACGAAATCGTTTCGCTTCGAGGCGGCGCACTCATTGTCGGGAACGACGTTCGGCGCGGCCAGCGAAGAGATCCACGGCCACTCCTTTCGCGCCGAGGTGACGCTGCGCGGCACGCCCGATCCCAAAACCGGCATGGTGGTCGATCTCGGCCTGGTCCAGCGCGCCATCGAGGACGTGCGCATGATTCTGGACCACAAGTACCTCAACAAGATCGAGGCACTCGGCACCCCGACGCTGGAAAACCTCTCGCGCTTCGTCTGGGAACGGCTGGCGCCTATCGGCAAGCTCACCCGCGTCAGCATCCACCGCGACAGTTGCAACGAGAGCTGCACCTATTACGGTCCGCAAGGCTAGAATTGGTAGGGTGGGCAAAGCGTAGCGTGCCCACCATTCAAGATAAACGGTGAAAGATGGTGGGCACGGCGCAAGTGCGCCTTTGCCCACCCTACGAGCCGGTTCGTTGGGATTTGCAGATGGACGTTTCTACGATCGAAGACCGCAAGACGCGCGCACGCGCCTGGTTCGAAGCGCTGCGCGACGACATCTGCGCGAGCTTGGAGCGGCTGGAGGACGATGCCCCGCCAGGCCTTTATTCGGGCGAGCCGGGTCGCTTCAAACGCACGCCGTGGCAGCGCACCGATCATACCGGCGCGGCCGGCGGCGGCGGCGTGATGTCGATGATGTCAGGCCGCCTGTTTGAGAAGGTGGGCGTGCATTGCTCCACCGTGCACGGCGAATTCGCGCCCGAGTTTCGCGCGCAGATTCCCGGTGCGGCGGAGGACCCGAAGTTCTGGGCCTCCGGCATCTCGCTGATCGCGCATCTGCGCAATCCGCACGTGCCGGCGGTGCACATGAACACGCGCTTCGTCGTCACCACAAAAGCCTGGTTCGGCGGCGGCGCCGATCTCACGCCGGTGCTCGACCGCCGCCGCACGCAGGACGATGCCGACAGCATCGCCTTCCACGCCGCAATGAAACAGGCCTGCACGCAGCCGAACGGCATCGCCGATTACGACAAGTACAAGAAGTGGTGCGACGAGTATTTCCACCTGCCGCATCGCAAAGAGGCGCGTGGCATCGGCGGCATCTTCTACGACTGGCACGACAGCGGCGACTGGGACGCCGACCTTGCCTTCACCCGGGATGTCGGCCGCGCCTTCCTGAAGATCTATCCCGACATCGTGCGGCGCAATTTCGCGACAAGCTGGACCGCGGAGGATCGCGAGGAGCAGTTGATCCGGCGCGGCCGCTATGTCGAGTTCAACCTGCTCTACGACCGCGGCACCATCTTCGGTCTCAAGACCGGCGGCAATGTGGATTCGATCCTGTCGTCGCTGCCGCCGGAGGTGAAGTGGCCATGACGACGATGACTCCCGCAATGAGGCCGCTGCCGCGCGCCATGCTGATCGACATGGACGACACCATCCTGTCGGCCTATGGCCGGCCCGAGATCGCCTGGAACACGATCACAGCGGAGTTCGCCGAGGAGCTCGCGCCGCTGCCGCCACACCTGGTCGCCAGCACCGTCCTGGCCTTTGCGAAAAATTTCTGGGCCAATGCGAACGCTTCGTGGCGGATGAAGCTCGCCGAGGCCCGGCATCTCACCGTCAAGGGTGGCTTCGCCGCACTCGCGGCCGCCGGTCATCGCGCACTATCAGACGACCTCGCCATTCGCCTCGCCGACCGCTTCACCAGCTATCGCGAGGAGGAGATGTTCGTCTTCCCCGGCGCGCATGACGCCATCGACAGGCTCAAGGCGCTCGGCATCAAGCTCGCGCTGGTGACCAACGGCGCCGCCGACACCCAGCGCGCCAAGGTCGAGCGGTTCGAACTGGCGCACCGCTTCCACCACATCCAGATCGAGGGCGAGCACGGTTTCGGCAAGCCCGAGGAGCGCGCCTATCTGCACGCGATGGACGCACTCGGCGTCACCGCCGAGGACACCTGGATGATCGGCGACAATCTGGAATGGGAAGTCGTGACTCCGCAGCGCCTCGGCATCTACTCGATCTGGATCGACGTGCATGGCGACGGCCTGCCGGAAGGCTCGATCGTCAAGCCCGACCGCATCATCCGCTCGCTGACAGAACTGCTGCCGGGCTGACTGCAATCAGGGTGCGCAATCAAAAACATCGAAAACAACCCCATGCACAGTAGACGGCCGCAGCAAAATCAAGGGCTTGCGGCAAACGCAAACTGCGGATCTGACGAAATCGGTTGCTCCGTCGGGCAAAACAGGCGCATGGTGTCATCGTCGCGACGCACGGGACGGAAGAGCCCTTGCGCCATCCATCGAACAGGCGCCATTGCCTCTCGTGATGGGATCGCTCCGGCCTAAAGCTCTCTGATCGACGTTTCAGCGGCCCGGCCGGCGCATGCGCGCTACCACAACACATCCACTGACCGAGTAGCCCGTGATCGGCATGTCATGCCGTTTTGCTAGCTTCACCGTCAATCAACCCGAAAGGACCATCCATGGAACTAAAAGCCGGCGATATCGTCATGCTGAAATCCGGCGGGCAGCCGCTCACCGTCGCGGACGTGAAGGGCGACGACGTGATCTGTCTCTGGATGGGCGCGGAAGGCGATCTGTTTCGCGAGACGCTGCCGCTCGCGGTGCTCGATCGACTGGAAGAGCTCGACGAAGACGAGGACGACGAAGACGAAGACGAGGAGTAAGCGCGGCTGAGGCCGCGTCCTAGTTTGATCGGAGCGCACAGCTCCGGCGCGCATGATGTCCGCTTCTTCGCCAACAATGGCGCGACAGCGGACATCGCTGCATGGCAGAACGGCCGACGAGACGTTGTCCGGATTCATCCTCTTGTCAGCATCCGTTACCTTGCTGACGGGATTCCTCGGCGGATACTTTCAGGATCATCGTGTCTCGCGTAAGGGGTGCAGCCGGCACCGTCACGATGATTTCCCATTTGTCTCGTCGGCCGTAAGCCGAGATCAGCTTGTGTAAGCCTGAAGGCCCGCGCCGATATTTAACGATCGGCTACACGGTTCGATGGCTTCTTCGTATTGACGGAGCTGCAGGTGCGCAACACAGAGGAGCCGCACCGTGATATTCTTCTGCACAATGGCCAGATCTGTCCGATCGCCGTCGAACCGGTCGGACCATATGTCGCGCGCGGTCTGAAGATCGGTCAGCGATACGCTGATCCGCACCTGATCTCCGTTGCGCCTCACCGCGCCGCGCACAGCCCAGCGGGCGCCGAGATCTCCTCCAAGCTGCTTCAGATCAATCGACTTATTCTTGTAGGTAAGGGCGGCCTCGCGTCCGATGACGAAAGTGGCGGGCGCTCGCGCAAGATCGGTCGTCAAACCTGTCGTGATGGCATCGGCAAGGTGATCCTGCTCTGGATCGTTGTTGAGGTTAGCGAAGGGCAATACGATGAGAGAGAGACGATGCGCGATCTCCGGCCCGACTATCGGTTGTCCTTGAAGCTCTCGAGCTTCCCGAACTGCGTCAGTACGGAGCGTCTTCCAGACATTCCAATAACCGAGAAGGCCGCCGGCAATTGCACCGATGGCAGCAACGGACGCCAGCGTCCCGCCGACGAACTTCAGAGGACCTCTGATGTGACGCATCCAGTTTTTGGATCGTCGTTTGCAAGCTAATTTTTCGGAGAACTCCGGGACCAAAACCGCTGCCTCCGCGGCTGCGCGCGCAAGATTCGACGGTTCTGCGAGGGCGTCTGAGATCACCGCTGTTTCAAGACATCGCTCGTCATCGTGGACAGCGCCCACGAAACGAAAGCCCTTTCGTGGAAATGTCTTGATAAGACGTTGTTGCGCGCCGGAGTCGCCGATCGCGCGTCGGACCGCATTCAATCGGGTCGTCAGCGCCGCATCAGACACGATCCGACCATCCCAAATTGCGTTTATCAGATCATCCTTGCTGACGACGCGATCCCTGCTGCGGATCAAATAGCCGAGCAGATCAAGTACCTGTGGCGTCGTAGGCACGGCATCGGGCCCGCGCCGCAACTCGCGCCGGTCGGTATCCAGCACACAGTCCTCGAAGAAATAGCGCATGGCACCATTCCCCAGGCTTGCCCTCTACTTCCGAGAGCGCCGCAGCGATTGTCCAGCGAAGATAGGCCTTCGAAACGGAAAATGTAAGCCGAATATCAAGTGTGCCTTGCCCCAGTGTCGCGGGATCGGCCGACGTCAGCCGCACGGAAACGCCCCCGCACCGGCTGGAACGCAAAGAATAAGCCGCCGGTAAGAAAAATGTAAGCCCCTCGTTAAGCGTACCGGACCGAGCATTGGCACCTTAGCCCTCGGTGAGAAGCAAGCCAAAGGAGATTGCGATGAGCGCGATCTATGGCGCCGCGTGGATGCGACGGCCCTTCGGATCAACGCAGCGCGTTGTTAGCCTCGTCCGGCAATTCTTGAGCGCATGGCGGGAGCGCCGCAGACGCCGGAGTGCACAAGCGACCCTGTGCGGCCTCAGCGACAGGGAGCTCATGGACATCGGCACGACGCGCGGCGAGATCGACTACATCGCCTCGCACCGAAACATCACGAGGCCGAGTCGTTCGACAGAACGGGACAGCGGCGTTATTACCCTGCTGCTCTGTAGCGCGCTTATCCTCGCTTTCGCAAGCGAGGCCAAAGCCCAATGCACTGCGCACGACGTTCTGCGGAATCACCTGGACCTCAAGACCGCTCCTCCGGTGCCGAGATCGCAGACTCCCGTCAGTTCGGCCGTCGATGTTCGGCTGTGGAAGACGATTGCGATAGGGACGTTCAGGGACATGCGCTCCCTTCGCAAGGCGATGAGTGCAATGGGCTGCGACGTCGGAAGCGCCGCTGCTGAAGTCCTTGCGCGGCCGGCTTTTACTCTGAGTGGCAAGAAAACGGACGTGGAGCTCGTCCCTGTCTCGGCCGCTGAGCTCGGCTTCGAGGGCGAGACAGCGTCGTTGACCGAAATCTATGCGCGCGCGCAACGGCTGGGTTTCGGACTTGCGCCCGCAGAAATCGGTCCGCAGCTGAGACTTCAGTACTTGGACCAGCCAATTGGTGAGTTTCTCATCATCGGAATGGAGCCGATCAGGACCTGGGCGGGTGAACCGGTGATCCTGACGGTGGCGAATGGTGGAGCAGGCCTCATTCTCATCGGCCAGGGCACCCGCGAGAACGCGGAAATTCCAGTGAACTCCACCATTTTATTCGTGCGGCCAAGTACGCCCGCCCAGGCGGAGACCGCGGCATTCAAGTAGCTCGGGTCATGCGTATGTCCGCTTTACGCCGAGATGCAGCATTTGTGGGTACTCGCCCTGGTCACGTCGATCCACGTTGAGAGTTTCAGCCTGGCGCTGTCGAAGGGATTGTCCGGCCTGCTCCTGCGGTTTGAGCTTGCGAGGCCAGGTTGGGTCCGGGCTTCCGGTTCAAACCATCGGAACGTCAATCCAACGGAACGTTCAAACTGGTACCTTTGGTGATGATGCCACCACGGTTGCCAACCTCGATCGAACCATAGCGCTGCTTGAAACAATCGGGCAGCGGCCGATCGCCTTCCATGCTGAGCCAAAGGCGCAATAGATGACGCTTCTGGCCTGCATCGGACCAATCGCGGAATCCAGTCCGGTCATGCAGCAAGGCATGATTGTAGACGAACTGCATGTCGCCCGGCTGAAGCCGCATGCCGAAATGCAGCGCGGGATCATTTGCGAGCGCGTCAAAGAGATTGAGCGCCTCGACGCGAGCCGGCGTCAGTCTCGGCGCATCGGGAAAGCGCTGCGCACTATCGATATACTGGCGCTGATAGAACCCGGTCAGGAACCCCGCATGCCAATTCAGCACCGGGATTTCAAGATATGGCTTTTCGTTCTCCGGCACCTCGCCTCGCCGATCTGTCGCGATCGGATCAAACAAGAGAGCGGCAAGGTCGGGACGTCTGTCAAACATCTCGTTGTAGATTGTCGTCGTACTGACAAGGAGGGAATCCCCTCCCTCCATCGCCTCGCGAATGCATAACAATCCAACCACGTCGGACGAATCCGTGTGGAATGTTTGCCGTTCCGAAGTTTGATAAATTCGGGTGTTCGGATCCTTCGCATCCGCGCCGGTGTCACGGACGTGACCGAGAATGTGACCCGCTGCATTCTGAGACCGCGCCGATCCGAGATGCGCGCCCACTCCGCAAAAGATCGTAGCGGCGAACTCCTGGTTATATTTTGCCACCGGGAGGCCGCGTATGACCTCGAAGCCCAAGCCGACCAGGAGCTTTGTCTTGAGATCTTCCAGGTGCGCACCGAGATTGGGAAGCGGAAAGCTTTCCTTCGTGATCTCGGCGATTTTTTTGTTTCTGCCGAGATATGTTTCAGCCGCGCCCTCGAGTTCCGCGATCTCGCCGGCCGCAAGCGATATCAACCATCGATCAGGATTGGCTTTCATCTCAGCGCCCTGCCAGGCGGACGGGATATCGACCTTCCCTGGAGGGCGATGAATCCCGCCGGGCACTGAGACCACATTCATCGTGTTGGCTCCTGGGGAGATTGGACGTCAGACATCGGGGCGGAAGACATGGGGGCAGACGACCAACGATATTGTGCCGACCGCTTGTTTGCAACTTGGCTGAAGCGCAGCAATGAGCCGAGTGCACTGTCGCCGCCAACGGGTGCGCTCGTTGACGAGGACCGTTTCAGGCAGTTCAGCGAGCCGCTTCCACCAAAATGATCGGGTAACAACATGGCCGCTCGTACGACCAATGAAGCCTGGGAAAAAATGGCATCAGCCGGAACGTTCGCGAAGCTGGTTGAGTTGAAAGTCATGCGCCTCGTGCCGCGGTCGTGGCCGCACCAGGCGGCCCGGATAAGGCTCTGCAAGAGGCGAAAGCTACTTTGCGGCGTGCTTGGCAGCACGGCCGCGCGAGGACGACGATGTACACGACGGCGATATACGATGAGCTGAGGCAGATCGAGCGCGACGTCGTCGAAGGAGAACGGCGGCTCGCAGAGCAGGAGGCGCTGATCATTGAAATGAAGCGCCAGAACGAGGACACAGCCAAAGCGGAAGGCGAACTCGAACGGATGCGGATGGAGCAGCGACGTCGCGACCAGGATCGGCAACGTCTGCTCTCACGGCTGCAACCCTGAAACAATTCCGCCCAATGAGGCTGATCCGCCGAAGGCGTCGCGTTTCTGAGACGCGAGACCAGGCCAGGCGCGCTCGGCGAGACATTCTGTCGTGGGAAGTCACTCACCAAAACGGAGCCCGCCAGGCGAAGCGAACTTGACCTGCGAGAGTCCGGCAGGGGTTTACGCCCTTTGTATCGCAGGATCGATGTCCGAGGGCTGGTAAGCCATGGAATTGCCAAGCACGCAAACGAGAGAGTCCCACCTTCTTCGGTGTTCCATGTAGGATTCGCACGAATGCGGAAGATCGTCGGTGACACTGATGCCTGCTTGCCGCAGCCGCCGTCGTGCATTGTCGAACCGGACCCGCCAGACTTGCCGATCTCCCTCGTCGGCTTCAGCCGATGCTTTCTCGTGCAGGAAAACGTTGTTGAGGGTCGAAAGGAGTAGCAGCGCGGAGGACCATAGCTGGGTGACTGCGCCGGATTGCTTGAGCCAATCGGCGTCCTTCGGCAATGCACTTTTGATCAGCGAGACGGCATCGAGGACGATGAGTGACGACCGGGACACGGAGTAGAACGGTTCAGGGAAGCGGAAGTAAAACAGAACGGGATAGAAGTGGTGAGCTTCTTTGGTATCGGTGACCTCTGCGGCCAACTCGGACAAATTGTTGTAACCCGCACTCAACTGGTTATTTGCGAACAGATGCGCGAGCAGATCCGCGGCATCGCCGGTCTCACCGCAGAGCGCGTGAATCTTGAGGCAAAGCGAGTTCCTGCTCCTGAGCGCGCCGTAGACCTGCATCAGGTAAGTGATGGTGAGCGATATGACTGATGTCCCGATCACCGAATTCAGAAGAAACAGCAGTTTCGCTCCGGCGCTTTGCGGACCAAAGTTGCTGCCGCCTACGATCGAGAGGCTGCTTCCCGCGACGTAAAGCGCGGTCACGAAGTCGGTTGGAGTCTCCTGGCTGCTGCTGGTGATGCTGGTCCCGAGCTGAGGGTGCACAATCAGGGCTGCCCCGAGCGCGAGCAGAATAGACCAGGTGAGCAGCAAGCCGACCACGATCAACGGGCCGCAGAATGAAAGCAGATGGTTGCCGTTGCCGGCCGAGGAAAGCCGGCGCAGCGCAAGCCAGACCATTCTAGCCAGGCGGTCGCTGATGATTCCGGTGCCGGCGCGTGCGTAGAGAACCGTGAGGAATACGTCGGCAAGGACCAGTGCCATCAGCAGCGTGCCGGCTATAGGCTCAACCCAATGGGCCATCTGTCCTCCTCGTCCTAAGCCGCCTCCGAAGTCGTACGTTTACTGCCGGTTCGGCTCGCGACTTGACCCGACGGTGTTCGCGTGTTCAGGCATGAACTTGAACAACGTGAAGTTCTTGTCCGTCCACGCCATGTGAAACCAGGGCGAATCCTGGATATGCGACGCGGTGACATAGATTGCGCCATCAGGACCTTGCGAGAAGGTGTCCGGCCAGCGCAGGCGCGAATCCGTCAACAGCTGTCGCACGGTACCATCGCGGGGATTGATGACCTTGACGGCGTTGTTGGCGATCGAGCTCAGATAGATTTCGTCATGGTCGCCGGTCCAGAGCCCATCGACGGGCTCCGTCGTTGCCACTGTCTCCGGGCGAGCGCGAGCCGCCGCGTCCGCACTCTGGATACTGGACGTGGCGATCCGGTAGAGAGTCTTCCCGGTCAGGGCCTGCCAGTAGAGGGTGTTGCCGTCCTTCGACAGCGCCAGACTATCGGCATTGAACAAGGGCTGCCGTCCGTCCGGCCGCCGCAAGGGCTGGCCATCTGTCATCACGGTGACGCTCGGATCGAATTGGGTCGAAGGATCGTCGCTCAGCACACGCCAAGCCTGCCCGGATTCGATGTTGAGAACGACCAGGCCGCCGGGCGAACCGGAATCGGTCAGATAGGCGAACTTTCCGTCGGGGGCGATACGGATGTCGTTGAGGTAGCTGGCCGGACCAGCGACGTCCGGCCCGATCGGAAAGGTCCGCTTCACGTTGTTCGATTTCAGATCGACCTCGACGATCTTGGGTCCACCCTTCACGGTCTTCTCGGCATTGGGAGCCGCGGGATCGACGACCCAAAGCGATCCGCGCCGGTCCGCAACAACGCTTTGAACGCAAACGAAGTGATCATTGGGCGACACCTCGGACATTCGCGCATTGCGCCAGCCGTTCCATTCCTCATTGGGATATGGCTTGGTCGACCCGTCCGGCATGAGTTCGGCCACCGAAACCGGCGTATCCTCCGTCCAGCGCGGGAAGTTCACGAATATGCGGCCGTCCGGAGCGACCGTAACGCCGGTCACCTGATGCTCGAACGTCGCGACCGATTGCAGCCGGCTGTCGCGACTTTCGACAAGAGGCGCGACAAGCCGTTGGGCCTTGGACTTGATATCCTCTGTTGCGGATTGCGCATGAACCGCGGACGAAATGGATAGCACGACTGCTACGCAGGAGCTGAACGCGATTGGACGCATGAGAGGCCCTTTCCAAAAAGTTTAGGGCCCAATCCGGCTTTGCTTCGATCGTTCCTAGCAACTCCACATCTGCCAACGCGCCTTTGATGGGGAGTTCCAACCAGCGGTCCAGCGATGATGGTTGCCGAGGGATATGGCCGGGCGAGCGAGAGCATCGCCCCCGTCGCGGTCACAGTTCAAATCAGCAAATCATGATGCGCAGGTACAATGGCTTGATGCGGCCCGTTATTGCCGTGGTCGTCCGCGTGTCCGTTCAGTGCATGAGGGACGATCTTGCCGTTGAACCCGAGGCTCTCTTCCTGACCAGGCGGAACGTGCGCATCGAGCGGGTGATTGAACTCTTTAACCTCAACTATCGCGACGAGAGGAGAAGGAGTTGGTCCGCTATCGAACCGGAACACCGGTCCTTGGTCTGCGCCGCCGGTTTCGAACGCAGCCTTGGCCGGGTGTGCGTCGTCTGATGCGATCGCTGCAGATTGCGCAGCGTGCTGGGAGCTGCCGTGGTCCACGGTGGCTGGTTCTGCCGTCTTCACGGTCCCCGCAGCCTGCGAAGCCGAAGCGTGATGCTCGCCGCCATCGCGCGGGCCGTTGCCCGGCTTGGAGTCAGCTTCAGTCGACTCGGTGGATGCCACTTTTGCAGACCCTGGCTCTGAAGCGTGCTGCGAGTTGCCGTGGCCCGCGCTGGCGGCCGTTGCGGCGCCCGGATCGATCTCTGCTCCGTCCGGCGGGCTTGCAGCGGCAGAGTGCCCGGATTTGCCGTGTTCCGCGCTGCCTGCTTCTGCCGTCGTCGCTGGTGCTTGCGCGGCGTCAGAAGCCGAAGCGCGATGATGATCGCCGCCATGGCCGCCATCATTGCCCTGTTTGGAGCCAGCTTCAGTCGATTCGGTAGCTGCCGCCTTTGCAGACCCTGGCTCCGATGCGTGCTGCGAGTTGTCGTGGCCCGCGCTGGCGGCCGTTGCGACGCCTGGATCGATCTCGGCTGCGTCCGGTGCGTTTGCGGCGGTTGAGTGCCCGGATTCGCCGTGTTTCGCGCCCGCTGGTTCTGCCGTCTTCGCTGGTGCTTGCGCAGCGTCAGAAGCCGAAGCGTGGTGCTCGGCACCACGGTCGGCGGCGTTGCCCGCTTTGGCCCCATCTTCAGTGGGTTCCGTGGATGCCGCCTTTGCAGGCCCAGGCTCCGAAGCGTGCTGCGCGTTGCCGTTTCCTGGGCTGGCACCCGTTGTGCCCGGATTGATCTCGGCTGCGGCCGGCGCGCTTCCAGTGGTTGGGTGCCCCGATTTGCCGTGTTCCGCGCCCGCTGGTTCTCCCGTCGCGGCCCCTGGTGCAGCCTCCGAAGCCGAGGCGTGATGCTGGGCGCCATTGCCGTCGTCATTGCCCGGTTTGGAGCCGGCTCCAGTCGATTCGGTAGCTGCATCCTTTGCAGATCCTGGCTCCGAAGCGTGCTGCGAGTTGCCGTGCCCCGCGTTGTCGGCCGTTACGACGCTCGGTTGGCCGATCTCGTTAGGCCCAGTCGAGGAAACGCCGGTGCCCGCATTGATCGGACCACTGGTCGATGTGACATTTGCGACTGCCGGCGCCGTCGCGCTATGAGCAAGTTGGACTGGCGATGCGTGAGCCGACGCGGCAGATGCAGCATCGCTTTCTTCCGTTGCATCCGCCGACGGGCCGTTGGAGCTTCCGAACTTCGTCGGCGTTCCCAATCCGGTCCGGGTCTGCCCGAAATGGAAACCCGAGCCGTTGTTGGCCAGAAGGGCCCACGCTCCGGCCGTCCCGAGCGAGCTCTCGCTCCCCTCGATACTGGTTTGGACATTGTCCTTCGTCAGAACAGACTCATCGGGTGCCACCGCCTGTATCAGCGCGGCTTCGAGCTGCTCCAGGGTGGTCGCAACAGCCGCGCCATCTGGCTCGGAGACGACATCCGCCTCCGCAATGGATACAATCCCCTCCAGATGGATTTCCAGCAAGCCGCGATCGCCGATATCGAGGATACGATCGGTCGCATTCACATAGACGATCGTTTCGTTGCTTGCGGAGTCGTAGACCCAGGCGAGTGTGTGTGGCGGTATGGACTTGCTTGCGGCCGTCATATGCAGCCAAGCAAGCGCTCCGAAAGCCGCAAGATTGATCCTGCCAGGCCCAGATGCGAAATCGAACACGGTATCGGAAGCGGTCGACCTGGAATCATTAGACTCGGAATCGATCGGGGACCGATAAACAATTTCTTTAACGTTGCCGCCTACGCCGAGGCTGGCATCGTGACCAGGGTCCGCGCCAACAGGTTTATGGAGGTTGTCACCCGCATCGCCCGGCCCATTTGGACCCAGAGCGCCTTCTTGAGCGGCGTTGTCGTGTCCAGCGGTCACTACGGCGGAAGACAGGTGGACATCGTGCGGAAGGATACTTGGGGCTGAATGGTCGTCATGATTGGCGGCAGCATGAGTGATCGCAGCCAGCTTTGTAGTCGCACTCTCTTGGGTGACGGCCAGGATGCTGTCGATCGAGGCTTCGCGGAGGTCATGCGCGTGGGCGGCGAGTTGAGGGTCCTGCAGTGCGTAGATCAACGCACCGGTGAGAATAGCGAAGTTGCCATACCCTCCGTGCATCGACATCGCATTGGAAAGAAGCCGCGGGAATTGATGTTCCGGGGCCGGGTCAACTCCGACCTGTATGTCGTTTGCTCCTCGCAGTAAGGGCACGGGAAGATCGGGCGCGCTCGATCCAACAGGAGCGAAGTGCGTCCACGGTTTCGATCCTCCGGATTGCTCGGCCGTGCGCAGCGCTTCCATGGCCGCCGCCGGGTTGGTGATTTGGGTGGCCTTGGCGAACAAGTCTCTCTGGGCGAGCGTGGGCGTCTCGCCGGATTCCCAGGCGATGAGGTGCCGGAGAATCCCTTTTTTCCAGGGCTCGTACGCGGCGTGCTCGTCCGCGTGGCCGACGCCGTTCTCATCCGGAAAGATGCCATTCGCTTCCGACGCCTTGAGTTCGTCCGCAATTGCCAACGCCAGAAAGGCCAGGGAGAGCGCAGCCAGGCCGGAGGGGCGTTGCAGCAATGCGATGGTCGCGAGCACAGTTCTGTTGGTGATCTCAAGCTTCTGGAAAATATTGTACAGGTGGACTTTGACCGTCCCGTCGGAAACGTTGAGCTGACGCGCGATCTCCTTGTTCGACATTCCTTCCGACACGAGTCGTGCAATTTGACGTTCCCGTTGCGTCAACAGCTCCAGCATCTTTTCGACTTTGCCGTCGCCGTCCGCCTCCTTGCCGGCTGCCGAGAGATCGGACTTCTCCAGTGCCACACCGCTCTTCGTCATCAGCCGCAGCGATCGCAGCATCGTGGCGGGAGAGGCATACTTCGAAATTGCGCTGCAGGCGCGGGCTGCGATGGCGGAAGTCAGATCGTGGTTGATGTCGGACTCGGTGAAGAACACCAGGCGCGTGGAGAGCTTCTCAGCTTTCACAATCGCGAGGATCTCGGAGACCGTCAGATCTGGCACCTTGTCGGCGAGAATCGCGACGTCAGGTGTCAGCTTCCGAATTGCTTCGAGGCAGCTTGTCCGATCGCTGGACGATGCGACAACGTCGAAGTCCGGCTGCGTCCCGAGGACCGACCTCAGTCCCTGCAAAACGATCGGCTGTGGATCGACGATCACAAGCCGGATGGGCTTGAGTATCCCCTGCCTGGCGGACGCGTCCAACATCGACTTTGGCCCTCGGCCCGGTCCGCTATGTCGTTCGCCATATGGCCGTGCCCGGGTGGGACATTAAAATCAAAAAAGGCTTGGCAGTTCCAGAGCCTGAAGCAGATTTGGACGGTATGCGAGTGAAAAATATGTCCTTTGACCCGATGGCCGTCGCGGTAGACTGGCTTGATGCCTATCGCGCAGGCGATATCGAGGCGATCTTGGAGCTCTATGCCGAAGATGCCGTTGTGCACTGCGGCTGCGCCGGCGTCCAGACCATTACCGGCCGCGAGGCACTTCGTGCCTATTGGGTCGATCGCCTCCGGAAATATCCGGCGGGCACGTTGGATGATCTCAATCCCTGGCAGAACGACGGGACCGTTATCTCGTACATCACCAGTGCCGGAGTCATGAGTGCACTTTTGGCGTTTGACACCGCCGGCAGGATCAAGGAACTGGACTGCAGTCCCTCACACTAGACCTGCGGCGCAATCCAAACGGGCAGCGGGACACGTGCCAGATCCGATTGATTAGATCAGCTGCCTCGCCGCAGCCGAGATCATTACCAGCCCGCCCGTGATCACCGCAACGTCGAGGATCGCGGTGTGGATGTGTACCGGCATCCGCTCGACGAAGGCCTTTGCCAGGAACGCGCCGGGAATGGCAATCGCTCCGATCAGCAATGCAAAGGCGAGCACCTGGGCGGTCACGGCGCCGGCGAGGCCGAACACCGAGATCTTGATGAGGCCGGTGCCGAGCGAGATCATTGCATCGGTCGCGATCACGGCGGCGCCTTCGAGACCCGCGGCCATCAGCAGCGACAGCAGGATCACGCCGGAGCCGGAGGTGCCGCCGACCAGCACGCCATAGCCGACCGAGCCGGCCGCGAGCCCGGTGTCGCCGATCCTGACCTGGCGGCGGCGGAGCACACGACGCAGCGGCACGCTCAGGATCAGCATGGAGCCGATCACCAGTGCCGCGCCGGCATTGGTCAGCCGCGTATAGCCGTAGGCACCAAGCGCGGTCGTCAATGCCGCGCAGGCCAACACGATTACCGCGCGGCGGCGATCGGCATAGCGGAGATAGGCGAGCGCGCGGCTGGAATTGGTGAAGATCGCGGAGATCGCGATGATCGGCACCACCGGCTCGGCGCCGACGAGAGGGACCAGCGCCAGCGGCATCAAGGCGCCGGTGCCGTAGCCGGCGAGACCACCGATGATCGAAGCAAACAACGCCATCAACGCGACCAGCAGGAGCTGAAAAATCGAGATGTCGGCGAAGCCTGAGACGATGCTCACGTTCTCTCATCGCGGCTGACGCGTGCCGCAGCTTGATCGGCGATGGAAGCGATTGCGGCTTCCTCTAGGGGAAAATCCGCCGCAAGCCAAGCGTCCTCCGCGAGCGTCAACACATGTCCGAGCGAAGGTCCTTCCGCCATGCCGCGCGCGATGAAGTCGGCGGCGCGAAGCGGAAATTTCGGCGCAATCCAGCGCTGCGGCAGCTCGGCGAGCGCACGCCATCGCGACGAGCCGACGTCACCGCCGGCTCTCGCCCAGCCCAGCAACACGCGATCGTGATAGCGATGCGCACCGAGCCGGTAGAGCAATCGCCGCGCATCGGCTTCGCCCTTGGTGGCCAGGCGCCACCAGCGGTGCCCCATCGAATCCAGCGCCTTGGTTTCCGCATTGGAGAGCCTCAGGCGCGTGGCGACGCGCTTGGCGTCTTCAGTCACCGCAACCGTCAGCGCGGCGAGGCGCCGCGTGCTGCTCGCGGTGAGGCCGAGCTCGCGCTCGATCGCGATCATCGCCGAGAGCGGCCCGGTATAGGCGACGCCGCCGGTCAGCGCTTGCAGCAATCCGCCGTCCGCCATCGCGACCGCGGCGGCGAACGCGCCGGGGGCGACCAGCAGCTTCAGCGTCTCCATGCGCAGCCGCTCGGCCGACAGGCTCGCGAGGCCCGCGCGTCCCCGGATGCAGGCGAGATAGCCGTCGCGGTCGGGATCGCCGGCGCCAAAGGCGGCGTGGATGCGGAAGAAGCGCAGGATGCGCAGGAAATCCTCGGCGATGCGCTGGTCGGGATCGCCGATGAAGCGCACGCGCCGCGCCGCCGCATCCGCGATGCCGCCGACGTAATCGTGGACGACGCCGTCAGCATCGACCGAGAGACCGTTCATCGTGAAGTCGCGGCGCTCGGCGTCCTTCACCCAGTCGCGGCCGAACGCGACCTTGGCCTTGCGGCCGAAGGTCTCGGTGTCCTCGCGCAGCGTCGTGACTTCATAAGGCTGGCTGTCGATGACGAGCGTGACGGTGCCGTGGTCAATGCCGGTCGGCACGGCCTTGATGCCGGCGCTCTTCGCGCGACGCATCACCTCGTGCGGCAGCGCCGTGGTCGCGATGTCGATGTCCCCCGGCACGAGGCCGAGCAGCGCGTTGCGCACGGCGCCGCCGACCACCCGTGCCTCCTCGCCATCCGCATTGAGCAATTGCAGGACGCGCGCGGTCCCGCCCGAAATCAGCCAGGGTGCATCGGCGAGCATGGGCACCGCGCTCATCGGCCGGTCCTATCTTTCCACGCCCGGCACGAGCTTGCCGTTCTCGACATGGGCGGGAACATAGGTCGAATCCGGCGCGGCGCCGGAGAAATGCGCAAACCCAATCAGCCCCGCGATCACCAGCACGAGCGCCGCCAGCATAAGGCGCGCGACGATGGTAATCGGCCAGGACGATTGCACGAACAGGCCGGAGCGCGTGGCGGCCAGGAACAGCGCATAGACGGCGAAGGGAACGAGGAAGATTCCGATCTCGGTCAGGATCGGCCGGATCATGATGAATAGATCCGCTCGTAGAGCACGCGCAGCATGCCCGCTGTCGCGCCCCAGATGTAGCGTTCCGCAAACGGCATCGCGTAGTAGGACCGCTCCATGCCGCGGAATTCCTTGCTGTGCACCTGATGGTTGGCCGGGTTCATCAGGAACGATAGCGGCACTTCGAACGCATCATCAACCTCGGAATGGTTGATCGTCAGCTCAAAACCCGGGCGCACCCTGGCAACCGTCGGCAGGATGCGGAAGCCGAAGCCGGTGCCGTAGAGATCGAGATAGCCGATCGGTTCGACGAAGTCTCTGGACAGCCCGACCTCCTCCTCGGCCTCGCGCAACGCCGCATCGAGCGGCGAGGAATCCGTCGCATCGATCTTGCCGCCGGGAAAGGCGATCTGGCCGGCATGGTCGTTCAGATGCGCCGAGCGCTGCGTCAGGAGGATGGTCGGCTCGGGATGATCGACCACCGCGATCAAGACCGCCGCCGGCCGCACCGGCTGCTCACGCGCGATGATCTCGAGCATCTTGTCGGTGCCGGGATCGCCCGAGGCCGGAATGATATTGGGATCATAGAGACCGGGCGGAACGTCGAAGCCGAGCCGCGCGGCGGAGCGGGCGAAGAAATCGGCCGCACCGATCACGGCGGGATCGTTCCTGGAGATAGGCTTGTTCAAAGCGCGGCCCTCACCTGCTCCGCATCGGCCATGGCGAAGAATTCGCCGGCCGATTCGACACCGAACATCGGCTGGCCATCGACCATCCGCTCCTCACCCATGTCAACCAGATCGTAATAGAGCGCGCGGGTGACCTTGGCCCACAGCTCGGCGCGGACGTGCAGATAGGGCGTCAGCCCGCCGTCTTTGGCCTGCTCGAAGCGCAGCCGGTGCGCCGCATCGCAGGTGACCCAGTCATCGACATTGGTGCGGAAGCGGAGCACGCGGTGGTCGTCCTCGCCGTCCTTCTGCATTTCGACCGCCATGAACGGTGCGTCGTCGACGCGAATGCCCACCTTCTCCACCGGCGTCACGAGGAAATGCTTGTCGCCTTCACGCTTGAGGATGGTCGAGAACAGGCGAACCAAAGCGTGACGGCCGATTGGCGTCCCCAAATAGAACCAAGTACCATCCGACGCGATTCGCATGTCGAGATCGCCGCAGAACGGCGGATTCCACAAATGCACCGGAGGCAGGCCCTTTTTGGCGCCTTCGGCATCGGCAGCAGTTTTGGCAGCGGCAGTCAGCCCCTCAAGACCGCGATCGGCGCTCTGCCCTTGGTTCGCCATGGTTTGCCTTGACTTTGTCATTTGGCACGATCGGTCATTTGGCACGATTGGTGCAGGTTTACGTTGTATCCGGGTGCTCGGTTCCACCCCGCATTAGTCCGGTGTGGAGGTCGCCACTTCGTGATGCCCTACATATCCCTAAGCCGATAAGGTGGGGATAGGTTAATTCAACGAATACATGGCCTTCCTGCAAGTCTAGCATAGGGCCCACGTCTTGAGTTGAGGACGTGATGACATGACGACGCAAGCGAGCCGCATGGCAGGCTGAAGGAGCTAACGGATGGCGGAGAGTGTCGAGAAGCTCGAAGACGGGATAGTCCGTTCGGCCGAGCAGGTGTCGAGCCAAATTCGCGCGGCAAAGGATGCGATCGCGTCCGTCATCTTCGGTCAGGATCGCGTGATCGAGAACACGCTGGTCACCATCCTCTCCGGCGGCCATGCGCTGTTGATCGGCGTCCCCGGCCTCGCCAAGACCAAGCTGGTCGAGACGCTCGGCATCACGCTCGGCCTCGATGCCAAGCGCATCCAGTTCACGCCCGATTTGATGCCATCCGATATTCTCGGCGCCGAAGTGCTCGACGAGAGCACCTCCGGCAAGCGTGCCTTCCGCTTCATCTCCGGCCCCGTGTTCGCGCAACTGCTGATGGCCGACGAGATCAACCGCGCCAGCCCGCGGACGCAGTC
The DNA here is from genome assembly GCF_055811835.1 of Bradyrhizobium sp. WSM4874. Taxonomy (NCBI): domain Bacteria; kingdom Pseudomonadati; phylum Pseudomonadota; class Alphaproteobacteria; order Hyphomicrobiales; family Nitrobacteraceae; genus Bradyrhizobium; species Bradyrhizobium sp. WSM4874. The sequence goes on along the minus strand of NZ_JBVVPR010000008.1, from coordinate 112,334 downwards.
GGCGCTGCTGCAGGCGATGCAGGAGCAGCACATCACCGTTGCCGGCGCGCGTCACGATCTGCCGAAGCCGTTCCACGTGCTCGCCACGCAAAACCCGCTGGAGCAGGAAGGCACCTATCCGCTGCCTGAAGCCCAGCTCGACCGTTTCCTGATGGAGATCGACGTCGACTATCCCGACCGCGACGCCGAGCGCCGCATCCTCTTCGAAACCACCGGCGCCGACGAGACGCTGGCCAAGGGCGCGATGACACCTGATGCACTCATCACCGCGCAGCGACTGATCCGGCGCCTGCCGGTCGGCGATTCCGTGGTCGAGGCGATTCTGTCGTTGGTGCGCTCGGCCCGTCCGGGTCCGGACGGCGGCGACACCAGCAAATTCATCGCCTGGGGACCGGGCCCGCGCGCCAGCCAATCGCTGATGCTCGCGGTGCGCGCACGCGCGCTGATCGACGGCCGCCTCGCGCCCTCGATCGACGACGTGCTCGACCTTGCCGAGCCCGTGCTGAAGCACCGCATGGCGCTGACGTTCCAGGCGCGCGCCGAAGGCCGCACGATTCCGGACGTGATCAAGCAGCTCAAGACACGGATCGGTTGATGGCCGCAGAGAACGGGCACGCAGCGAAGGAGATCATCGCGATCCGACGTGCCGATGGCGAAAGCCGCACGCTCGCCGCTTCGCTGCCGCGCCTGGTGCTCGAGGCCCGCCGTATCGCCGCCAACGTCATTCACGGTTTGCACGGCCGCCGTCGCGCCGGCTCCGGCGAAAATTTCTGGCAATACCGCCGCTTCGTCTCCGGCGAGCCCTCGCAGAACGTCGACTGGCGGCGCTCGGCGCGCGACGATCTGCTCTATGTCCGCGAGCTCGAATGGGAAGCTTCGCACACGGTCTGGATCTGGCCCGACCGCTCGCCGTCGATGGCCTTCGCTTCAAAACAGGCGCGCGAATCCAAGCTCGAGCGGACGCTGATCGTCGCCTTCGCGCTGGCCGAGCTGCTCGTCTCCGGCGGCGAACGCGTCGGCATTCCCGGGCTGATGGCACCGACCGCAAGCCGCAGCGTCATCGACAAGATGGCGCAGGCGATGCTGCATGACGATGCCGACCGCTTGAGCCTGCCGCCGTCCTTCGTGCCCGCGGCGCTGGCCGAGACGATCGTGCTGTCGGATTTCTGGTCGCCGATCTCCGAGATCAGGACCACGCTCGCCGGACTGTCCGGCTCCGGTGCGCATGGCACGCTGGTGCAGGTCGTCGATCCCGCCGAGGAATCATTCCCCTATTCCGGCCGCGTCGAGTTCGTCGAACCCGAGGGATTCGGCGTGATCACCGCCGGCCGGGCCGAGAGCTGGACGCTGGATTACACCGCGCGGCTCGCGCTGCACCGCGACCAGATCCGCGCCGAGACCAACAAGCTCGACTGGCTGTTCACGACGCATGCCACCGACCGCTCTGCCGCCGAGCTGCTGCTGTTCCTGCACGCCGGCATGCAGGTGAGCAAATCGGGCGCGCGCACCACCACGATCAAGGCGGGGCCGGCCGCATGATGGGACTGCCGCTCGCCTTCACCGAACCGCTGCTCCTCATCGGCCTCGTCAGCCTGCCGGTGCTGTGGTGGCTGTTGCGCGTGATGCCGCCGCGGCCGCGCCGCATCGAGTTTCCGCCGACCCGCCTCCTGTTCGACATCGCACCGCGCGAAGAGACCCCGTCGCGGACGCCGTGGTGGCTGACCGCATTGCGGCTGCTGGCTGCGGCGCTGGTCATTTTCGCCGCCGCCGGTCCGATCTGGAATCCGCAAACAGGTGCGGCCGCGAGCAAGGCGCCGCTGATGATCATGTTCGACGATGGCTGGAGCGCGGCCTCGAACTGGGACATCCGGATCAGGGCCGCCGACGAGTTGATCGCGAGTGCCGAGAACGACCGCCGTGCGATTGCGCTGGTGCCGCTGTCCGAGCCGAACCGCGATATCACCCTGATGCCGGCGGGCGCCGCGCGCGTCGCGCTGCGGCAGCTGACGCCAAAGCCGTATTCGATCGACCGCGTCGAGACCCTGACCGCAATCGATCGCTTCCTGAAAGCCACGGGCGAATGCGAGATCGCCTGGCTCTCCGACGGGGTCGACACCGGTCGCGGCGAGGAATTCGTGGCTGGCCTCGGCAAGACCGTCGGCGATCGCAGCCTGACTGTGTTCGAAGGCGGCACCTCCTCAGCCCTGGCCCTGGTCGCGGCCGAGAACGCCGCAGCCAGGATGACGGTGAAGGTGCTGCGCACCGACGGCGGCATCGCCATCGGCACCGTGCGCGCGCTGGACCAGAAGTCATCGCCGATCGGCGAAGCGCGTTTTTCGTTCGGTGCGCAGGACAAGGAAGCCGAAGCGTCGTTCGATCTGCCGGTCGAGCTGCGCAACGACATCACGCGGCTTGAAATCGCCGGTGAGCGCTCCGCCGGCGCAGTGCAGCTGCTCGACAAGCGCTGGCGCCGCCGTGCCATCGGCATCGTCTCGGGCTCGACCAGCGAGACCGCGCAGCCGCTGCTGGCGCCGACCTTCTATCTCACCCGCGCGCTGGCGCCGTTCGCCGACGTGCGGCTCGCCGACAAGGGCTCGCCGCAGCAGGGCATCACGCAGTTCCTCGACCAGAAGCTGCCGATGATCATCCTTGCCGATGTCGGCACCATCGCCCCCGAAATCCGCGAGCGTCTCAATGCCTGGATCGATCAGGGCGGCGTGCTGGTGCGGTTCGCCGGTCCGCGGCTGGCGCAGGCCGAGGACGATCTCGTTCCGGTCAAGCTGCGCAAGGGCGGCCGGACGCTCGGCGGCAGCCTGACCTGGGAAAAGCCGCAACATCTGGCCTCCTTTGCCGCCGATGGTCCGTTTGCCGGTGTCGTGGTCCCCAAGGACGTCACCATCAGCCGCCAGGTGCTGGCCGAGCCCGACGCTGTACTTGCCACCAAGAGCTGGGCGTCGCTGGAAGACGGCACGCCGCTCGTGACCGGCGAGCATCGCGGCAAGGGCGTCGTCAGCCTGTTCCACGTCAGCGCCGACATGCGCTGGTCGGATCTGCCCATGTCGGGCACCTTCGTCGAAATCCTGCGGCGCGTCGTCGACATGTCCGGCTATACCGCCAAGCCGGGTCCAGGCGTTGCCACTGAGGCGACCGCCGAAACGGTGGCGCCGCTGCATATCCTCGACGGCTTCGGCGCCTTCGGTCCGCCGCCGGCCGCCGCCAAGCCGCTGCCCGCGGATTATCGCGACCGCGCCACACCCGATCATCCGCCGGGCTTTTATGGTCCGGCAGAAGGACCGCTCGCCGTGAACACGCTTGCCAGCGCCGACCGTATCGCAGCCCTGAACACCGCAAGCCTGCGCGCCCGGCACGCCACCTACACCAATGCCGAGCCGCAGGACTTGCGCGGCTGGCTGCTGTCAACGGCGCTCGCGCTGTTCCTGATCGACGCCATCATCGTCGCGGTGCTCGGCGGCGGCCTTGCCGCGCTGCTGCGCCGCCGCGCCGCGCCCGCGATGATCGTCTTCGGTCTGGTGCTCGCAGGCCTCGCCTCGTTCGTGCCGACGCCATCGCACGCGGACAGCGCATCCGACGAGTTCGCGATGAAGGCGGTGTCGCAGACCCGCCTCGCCTATGTCGTGACCGGCAATGCCGACGTGGATTCCATCGTCAGGGCCGGGCTGTCAGGACTGACGCTGTTCCTGGCGCAGCGCACCGCGCTTGAGGCCGGCGATCCCGTCGGCATCGATCCGGCGCGCGACGAGCTCGCCTTCTTCCCGCTGATCTACTGGCCGATCGTGCCCGGCGCGCCCAAGCCGTCGCGGGACGCCATCAACAAGATCGACGCCTACATGAAGCAGGGCGGCACCGTGCTGTTCGACACTCGCGACGCGGTCGAAGCGCCGCCCGGCGCCAACGGCGCCGCGCAGACCCCGGCCATGCAGACGCTCCGCGAGATCCTGTCCTCGCTCGACGTCCCCGAGCTGGAGCCGGTGCCGCGCGAGCACGTGCTGACCAAGACCTTCTTCCTCTTGCGCGACTTCCCCGGCCGCTTCACCACCGGCCAGACCTGGGTCGAGACCTTGCCGCGCGAAGAGGACGAGGACAGCGCGCAGCGGCCGGCGCGCGGCGGCGACGGCGTCTCACCGATCATCATCACCTCGAACGACCTTGCCGGCGCCTGGGCCGTGCGGCCCGACGGCCAGGCCATGCTGCCGGTGACCGGCGGCGACCCCCGCCAGCGCGAATTCGCCTACCGCGCCGGCGCCAACATCGTGATGTACACGCTGACCGGCAACTACAAGGCCGACCAGGTGCACGCACCGGCTCTGATCGAACGGCTGGGGCAGTAGGATCTATATGAATTACGGCATCGCATTCACGCCGCTGGTTCCCGCGATCGTCCTGTGGATCGCGCTGGCCGCGATCGTCGTCATCGCGATCGTGCTGCTGCTGGCGCGGGCGCGCGGCGCTGCCGTGCGCGTGGCCGCGTTGGCGCTGTTCCTGCTGGCGCTCGCCAACCCCTCCTTCACCCGCGAGGACCGCGATCCGCTCACCTCGGTCGCCGCCATCGTCGTCGACAAGAGCCCGAGCCAGAATTTCGGCAATCGCAATCGCGAGGCCGCTCAGGCGCAGGAAGCGCTGGTCGACAGCCTGAAGAAGATCAAGGGGCTCGAGGTCCGCGTCGTCGATGCCGGACAGGCCGACGGCGAGACCGACGGCACAAAGCTGTTCGGGGCGTTGGCCTCGGCCTTGTCCGACGTGCCGGTCGACCGCGTCGCCGGTGCGTTCCTGATCACCGACGGCCGCGTTCACGACATTCCGGCCAACGCTGCCGGGCTCGGCTTCCAGGCGCCGGTGCACGCGCTGATCACCGGGCAAAAAGACGAGCGCGACCGCCGTATCGCGGTCATCGCTGCTCCGCGCTTCGGCATCGTCGGACAGCCCCAGACCATCACCTACCGCCTCGACGACCAGGGCGTCAGCGGCGAGCGCGCCAAGGTCACGGTCCGCAGGGACGGCGAGGTCATCAACGAGCGCACGCTTTCGAGCGGCCAGGCGGCAAGCGTCGAAGTCGACATCAAGCATTCCGGGCCGAACATCGTCGAGATCGAGGCCTCGCCGCTCGAGCGGGAATTGACGCCGGTGAACAACCGCGCCGTCGTCGCCATCGACGGTGTGCGCGACAAGCTGCGCGTGCTGCTGGTCTCGGGCGAGCCGCATTCCGGCGAGCGCACCTGGCGCAACCTGCTCAAATCCGATGCCAGCGTCGATCTTGTCCACTTCACCATTCTGCGGCCGCCGGAGAAGCAGGACGGCACGCCGATCAACGAATTGTCGCTGATCGCGTTTCCGACTCGCGAGCTGTTCCAGCAGAAGATCAACGAATTCCAGCTGATCATCTTCGACCGCTATGCCCGCCAGGGCGTGCTGCCGATCGCCTATTTCGACAACATCGCACGCTACGTGCGTTCCGGCGGCGCGGTGCTGGTCTCGGCCGGCCCCGATTACGCCTCCAACACCAGCATCTGGCGCACGCCGCTGGATTCGGTGCTGCCGGCCGAACCGGTCGGGGTGACGGAAAAGCCGTTCTACGCGCATCTGTCCGACGTCGGCAAACGCCATCCCGTCACGCGCGGCCTCGAGGGTTCGGCCTCCGAGCCGCCGCGCTGGAGCCGATTCTTCCGCACCGTCGACACCCGCAATGCGGTCAACCCGCCCGTCATGACGGGCGTCGACGGTAAGCCGCTGCTGTTCCTGTCGCGTTTCGGCGAGGGCCGCGTCGCACTGCTGCTCTCCGACCACATCTGGCTGTGGGCGCGCGGCTATGAAGGCGGCGGCCCGCATCTCGACCTGTTGCGGCGGATGTCGCACTGGCTGATGAAGCAGCCTGATCTGGACGAGGAAGCGTTGCGCCTGCAGGTGCAGGGCAAGAATCTCGTGGTGGTGCGCCAGACCATGGCGGACAGCGTTCAGCCGGTGAGCGTGACCTCGCCGTCGGGCGTGTCGCGCGACCTGACGCTTGCAGCCGGCGATCCCGGCGAATGGCGCGCCAGCCTGCCGGCGAGCGAGCTCGGCCTGTGGCAGGCCACCGATGGCACGCTGAAGGCGCTGATCAATGTCGGCCCGACCAATCCGAAGGAGTTTTCGGAAGTCACCTCCACCGTCGACACGTTGAAGCCGCTGACCCAGGCGACCGGCGGTGACGCCGTGCGCGTGGTCGACGGCGCCAGCGTCGAGCTGCCGCGCATCCTGCCGGTCCGCTCGGCGAGCGTCTTCCATGGTGACGGCTGGATGGGCGTGCGGATGCGCGACGCCAGCGTCGTGAAGGGCGTCGGCGTGCTGCCGATCTTTGCCGGCCTGATCGGGCTGCTGCTGCTGCTCGGCGCGTTTGCTGCGACGTGGATGCGCGAGGGGCGCTAGGCGGCTTACGCGCCTCCCTTCGCTTCCCGTCAGTCAGATTGAATCCCCATCTCCCGTTCTTCGCCGGAAGCTCCATAGCGCCTTCGGCCCCGAACTCGGTCGAATGTAGCGCGTTGTGAAATCTGGGGGCGGTTCTTCCTCGGCCCTGGGCAGGCGTGTCCCTGTCCAAGCATCGCCCCCCGCGGACAAGAGCAGTTCTGGACGCAGCCTTCGCAGCACCCAATTAGCGCGAGCGCTCCGTGAGCGCATCACGTTCAAGAACCCAGCCGAATTCAAGCGGAGCTACTCGACCATGACAGACCCACTTCCACCAATCAGTTCTGGAGCCGAACTAGGCCTCGACCAGCGCACGTTCAGCTCGCCTCGACAGACAACGCGCTACATCGAGTGCGGGCCGGCCGACGGACCGTTGATGATCTTCGTCCATGGCTGGCCGAGCATCAGTTTAATGTGGCGCGCGCAGATGGATGCGTTCGCCGCCGACGGTTGGCACTGCGTCGCTCCCGATCTGCGCGGCTACGGCGGCTCTACCACGCCTGCAGCCAACGACGCCTATACCATCGAGGAAATCGTGACGGACATGGCCGAACTCCATGATCACCTTGGCGGCAAGCCTGCGATCTGGGTTGGTCACGACTGGGGCTGTGTTGTGGTTGGTCAGTTGGTCGCGCATCAGCCAAGGCGCAGCCGCGGCGTCGTGCTGACCTCACTGGCGTACCAACCCGACGGGCACGCCATGCGCACAGTCGTCCCGCTGGTCGACCGAACGATTTATCCGGTTGACCAATATCCGGACGGCCAATGGGATTACTACCGCTACTACAACACGCACTTCGAGGCGGCAGTCGCCGATCTCGATGCAGATCTGGCCGCATCGCTGGCGTCGATCTTTCGGCCAGGCAACCCCGCCGGCATCGGCAAGGTTTCGCCGAAAGCGATGGTCACGCGCAATGGAGGGCGCTTTGGCGCCGCGCACCGCGCCCCGCCGACTGAGCCCGATCCGGCTCTCTGGCCGCCGGCGGACTTCGACGTGCTGGTGCAGTCGTTCAAGGCTCATGGCTTCCGCCCATCCTGCGCGTGGTACCTGAACGACGACGCCAACGTCGCCTATGCGCGCAAGGCACCCAATGGCGGCCGCCTGTCGCAGCCGGTGCTGTTCGTTAACGGCGACTTTGATCAGATCTGCAGCATCACCGGAAATCGCCAAGGTGACCCGATGCGCGCCGCCTGCCCGGACCTGACCGTGACGAGCATGCCCGCAGGACATTGGCTGCCGCTGGAGCGCAAGGCAGAACACATCGAGGCCATTCGCACCTGGCTCCAGAGCAAAAAGCTCTGATGCCGTAGGCCTTCAGTTGCCCGCACAACACATCGAGGAGCCGGCTGGCGCGGGTCGGCTCGACAGCAGTTGACATCCGCAGACCGATCGGGCGATGTTACATTATAACGTCGCGGGATCAGGGGATGATGCCTCGCGATGTGGGGTGGCGTTTTCGGATGAAGTGGTTCCGGTCGAATATCAGGCACGGCGCCCGGCTCGCGATCTTCGCGATGCTGGTGCAGTTCGCGCTGACGTTCGGCCACAGCCATTGGTTCGCCCAGGCCGCTCCCCTTGCCCAATCCTCGCTTCAGCAGACCGACAGCAACCAAAGTCTCGCTTTGATCGACCGCGCTGCGATCGAGAGGCAATCGCCGTTGGCTCCGGACAGGGAGCACCCGGGCGAGGACAATTGCGCGATCTGCGCATTGGTCGCGATGGCCGGCACCGTCATCTTCGCGGCGCCGCCTGTGTTGTTGCTGCCGCAGGCAATTGACCTGCTCTACCGCACCACCGACGCCGAATTCGTCCATCTGAAATCGGCCGGCACGGCATTCCAGCCCCGCGCCCCTCCCGCGTCCTGACTTCCAACATCGCTTGATCACGCCCAGGCTCGCCGCTTTCAGGCGCATGCCCGGGAGACGTTGAAGTCGAATTCCGTCGCGCAGCGACGGCAGGCCGCCTCCGATCAGCAGACGAACTTGCGGACGGCGCCTGACTGGAATCAGGACCATGTCATTCAAATTGCGGCGCGCGCAGCGTCTTGGTGGAGCAAGCCTGCTCCTGCTCGGCGCCGCCACCTCGGCGCTCGCCGAGGATAAATCATCGACCGAGATCCCCGCCGTCACCGTGACGGCTCCGAGCCCCATCGTACGCAGGGCAGTGGTGCCGAACCGCAATCCGGGCCGCCCCACGCGAACCGCGCGGGCCCGCAGCCACGAACGCACCGCGGACGCCACGCCGGCAGCCTCCACGCCGACCGCACCTCAGCAGGGCGTGCTGCCGATCGTCACCAACCAGTTCGCGACGGTCACGGTGGTGCCGAACGAGGAGATCCGCCGCGAGGGCGGCGGCCAGCTTGGCGATCTCCTGTTCTCCAAGCCCGGCATCACCGGTTCGAGCTTTGCGCCCGGCGCGTCCAGCCGGCCGATCATCCGGGGGTTAGACGTCAACCGCGTCGGCATCGTCGAGAACGGCACCAATTCCGGCGGCGCCTCCGACCTCGGTGAGGATCACTTCGTCCCGATCGATCCGCTCGCGACCAACCAGGTCGAGGTGGTGCGCGGGCCGGCTGCGCTACGCTACGGCTCGACCTCGATCGGCGGCGTCGTCAGCGCCACCAACAACCGGATTCCCGACGCGCTGCCGTCCTGCGCTCCATCGTTCCAGGCTTACGGCATGCCGGCCAAGGCGCCCCTCGCAACGGCCGCGACGTCGCCTTGCGTCACCGCCGAGACACGCAGCGCGTTCAGTTCGGTCGACCGCGGCGTCGAAAGCGGCGTGCTGCTCGACACCGGCGGCGGCAATTTTGCGTTCCATGCCGACGTCTACGGGCGCAACACCACCGACTACAGCATCCCGAGCTACCCGTATCTGAATGACCAGACGCGGACCGTCGCCAACGGACGCCAGCCCAATTCGGCGACACGCTCGGACGGCGCCTCGATCGGCGGCTCGTACTTCTTCCAGGGCGGCTATATCGGCGCGGCGATCACGCAGAACGACTCGCTCTACCACATTCCCGGCATCGACGGCGCCGACCACAACACGCGGATCGACGGCCATCAGACCAAGATCAACGTCAAGGGCGAGTACCATCCCGACGCTACGGCGATCGATGTCGTTCGCTTCTGGGCCGGTGCGACCGACTATCGCCACAACGAGATCGGGCTTGCCGATCCCGCCGATCCCAATACCGACGGCGTGCGGCAGACCTTCACCAACAAGGAGCAGGAGATCCGCACCGAGGTGCAGCTGATGCCGTTCAATGCGCGCTTCGCCGAGGTGACGGCGGCGCTGGGCTTCCAGGTCGGCCATCAGGAATTGAGCGCGCCGAGCCCGGACAATCCGGGCACGCTGTTCAACGGCCTGTGGGACCCGAACAACAGCACGCGCGTTGCCGGTTACGCCTTCAACGAGTTCAAGTTCACGGACGCGACGCGGGCGCAGATCGCCGGCCGCATCGAGCATGTCGAGCTGCACGGCACGACGCCGGATTTTCCCGCGGACTTCCTGCCCGACGGCACGCCGCAGACGGGCATCGGCCGCAATCCGTCCTTCACGCCGAAGAGCGGCAGCATCGGCCTGTTGCAGGACCTGCCGGGCGGCTTGGTCGGCAGCATCACCGCGCAATATGTCGAGCGCGCGCCGAAGGCGGCCGAGCTGTTCTCGCGCGGCGCGCATGATGCGACCGCGACCTTCGACATCGGCAACCCCAACCTCGGCATCGAGACCGCGAAGTCCGTCGAGGTCGGGCTGCGCAAGGCGACCGGGCCGTTCCGGTTCGAGGCGACCGTTTACTACACGCACTTCAACAACTTCATCTATCGCCGTCTCACCGGCGTGATGTGCGACGACGACTTTGCCTCATGCGGCACACCTGGCGCCGAGGTGAACCAGGCGGTCTATTCGCAGCGGGACGCGAATTTCCGCGGCGGCGAATTCCAGTCACAGCTCGATGTCGGAGCATTCCAGGGCGGCATCTGGGGCATCGAGAACCAGTTCGACGTGGTCCGTGCCACCTTCACCGACGGCACCAACGTGCCGCGCATTCCGCCGGTGAGACTGGGCGGCGGCGTGTTCTGGCGCGACGACAATTGGCTGATGCGCGTCAATCTGTTGCACGCCTTCGCTCAGAACAACGTCGCCGTGATCGCGGAGACGCCGACGGCGGGCTACAATTTGCTGAAGGCCGAGGTCAGCTACAAGACCAAGCTCAACCCGAATGCATTCGGTGCGCGCGAGATGATCGCCGGCCTCGTCGGCAACAATCTCCTCAACGAGAACATCCGCAACTCGGTGTCCTACACCAAGGACGAGGTGTTGATGCCCGGCATCGGCGTGCGGGCGTTTGCGAATTTCAAGTTCTGAAAGCGCGATAGCTAGCCGGACTTCATCGCGCGTTGGCTGAAAGCGGCTGTTTCAGGGGCGTCCTCTGCCGCCTCCTGAAACAGCACGGCAAACAGCAGGGTCCACAATGTCAGGAGAGAAATGGGGATCGTGTAGTATGGCGTCGCGATCGGATAGGTGAAGAAGAAGGCGAGGTTGAGCGCCAGATTGGCCAACGTGAGCAGCGCGACGCGGCGAATGTGGTTTGCCTGCCGCAACAGCCAGATCGAGCCTGCAATTCCGATGACGATCAGCAAGGTCTGGAGCGGATCGGCGAGATAGTCCCGGACCACCGCGAACGAAAAATCCAGCGGCCTGACATCGGGGTTGTTGCCATAGGTCGATGCGAACGGACTGCCGGCGTTGACGGCGTAAGAGACGACGGTCGGGATCACACCGGCCAGCAACGCGACGCCGAACACGACCCCTTGCAAGAACCGGGACCATGTTCGTTCCGCGAGAAACGCGACGAGGAGAAACACGCCATAGCCGGACGCCAGGAAAAGGTTGGCCAACCGGAAATCGACGGTCAATCCGAGCAGAAAACCGATGGGCGCCAGCAGCCAGATCCCCGGTTGGGATCGTGGGCTCGCCAGCCATCGCGCCGTGAGACATCCTGCAAGCGCGCACACGACGACCGTCGGGGCCATCGAATAGCTCGCCTTGACCGGATTGACCATCAGGTAGATCGCAACACAGCCGAACGTCCCGGCCATCACGACCGACCTCATGTTGCGCGCAAGGGAAAGGGCAAATAGCGCGAAGCCGAGGACGACAATGGTCGCCAGCATGTACATGGGCACGACCTGGTGACCCGGCGGAAACAACGCCAGCACGAGGCCGACACCCGGCGGGTATTGACTGACGACCTTCCCCGTGGCCGGCATCAGATTGTGACAGGGCGCAGCGGTCGTATCGTTCCAGTCCGGGTAGCCGATCTCCTTCAGCTTTGCTTTCTGATAGCCATCGTCGTCGCGGGCGAGGTTGGTGTCGAAGCCCTGTACCAGCCCGAACCTCTGGAACAGATGCGCCTGCCTGAGGTAGCAGATGTCGTCATAGACGCCGCGCGCTTCATTCCATCGCATCATGGTCCAGAAATGGCCGACCAGCACCGCGAGAAACAACACGGCGAAGACGGCTTTGCTGGCGTGGATTTTGTTCATCGGGATCATGCTGCGGGGAGGCGTCGCTGCTTTAGCGGAATGCAAGATAGAGATTGGACGAGAGCGGGCCGAGCGACAGACCGGTGTAGCCCACGGCCGCGGACTTGGGGGTGGAGGACTTGGCGGCGAGCTCCAGCAGCCGTTTTCGCGTCATCAGAATCAGGTTCTGCTCGTCGGTCCATTCCGACTTGCCGGCGATCCTGCAGGCGATCCTGAAGGTGCCGTCCAGATAATGCGCAAGCGGGATGGCCGTGTGGTGCTCGACCGGAAAGAACCTGTTGGGCACCGTGATGAACACCCGCCGTGCGACGCGGCAAAGCTCCTCGACCAGGAGCACCTGATTTCGATGGCTGCCGGCATGCTCGAGCACGGCATTGGACGTCGCGACATCGAACGCATTATCGTCAAACGGCAGCCGTGTATTCGGTTCGATCTGCACGTAACGGCAAAGCGGAAAAGCCGCCTTGAATCCTAATCCTTCGCCAAGCCCGCAGGCCGTGATCTTGTGCTGATGCGGGTAGCTTCTCTCCAGTACGTTTGCACCGTCGTTGATGACGTCGGAAACGCCGACATCCAGGATCTCGTCCGCCGCGGACGGCTGCATCTGGGCGATGAAACCCTGGAAGATGCGGTCGCGCGCCGCGATCAGCAGCTTTTCCGCCGTGCTCCCGGACGCCACTTCACGGTAATATTGCTGATCGACCGGCACTGCCCTACCTTCATGTGAGCTTCGAAGCGATGGCGCGTCAGGTTCGCGTCTTGCTCCAGTCGGGACCGACCGGCCCCGACACACCTTCGAACGCGCCTTCGACGAGCTCAATGACGAGGAGCCGGCTGTAATCGACCGGGCCCGGCATGGTCACGCGCCCCTTGGCGACCTGCTTGAAGCCGACGCGACTGTAATAGGGCTCGTCACCGACCAGCAGCACCAGACGATGGCCCTGCGCCTTCGCATCCTTCAGCGCGCGCTCGAGCAGCAGCCGGCCGACGCCGCGGCTGCGGAACGGAGGCTCGACCGTCAAGGGCCCGAGCAGCAGTGCCGGCGTATCGCCGACGCAAATCGGCAATTGCCGGACGGATCCGACCAGCAACGTTCCGACGCGGGCGGTGAAGGATAGATCGAGCACATGATCCACATGCTCGCGGATGCGGTATGCGCTGAGCACGAAGCGGCCCGGTCCGAAGGTGCGTTCGTGCAGCCGCTCGATTGCCTGAGCATCGCCGACAGCTTCCGACCGGATGGTGAGGGAGAGATCGTTCATCGCGTCGGCGGGATATCACCTTGGAGGGCGGCGGTCCATGGGATTACGCCCGGCCCCGAAGGCAATTTCAGGTCCGCCCGAGCGGCGGCTGGGACAGGTAGGCGAGCATCTTCATTTCCCGCCGCCCGCGCGTCACGGTGTCGAGCACGAGCCCCGACGAAGCCGAAAGCAGCGCCATGATCATCAGACCCATGGAGAGCACGGCGGTCGGTAGGCGCGGTACGAGGCCGGTTTCGAGGAAGGTGATCACGACCGGCAGCCCGAAAGCAATCGACAGCAGCGCGAAGACGATGCCGATCGCCGAAAAGAACCGCAGCGGCCGTTCCGACCGGTTGAGCTTCAGCATCGTGTTCAAGATGCGCAAGCCATCCTGCCAGGTGTTGAGCTTGGAGAAGGAGCCTTCCGGGCGCGCGTAATAGGGCGTCTCGACCTCGGCGACCGGCAGCGACAATTCCAGCGCATAGACCGCAAACTCGGTCTCGATCTCGAAACCGCCGGACAGGACCGGGAAGGATTTGACGAAGCGGCGCGAGAACACGCGGTAACCGGACAGGATGTCCTTGAAGGCGTGGCCGAAGGTCGATGCCAGGAAACCGGTGAAGAGCCGGTTGCCAATGCGATGACCGCGCCGGTAGGCCGCTTGCGATTGATCGACACGCAGACCGACAACCATATCCAGATGCTCATCGAGGAGCTGGTCGATCATGCGCGACGCGCTCGGCGCGTCGTAGGTCGCATCGCCATCGACGAGCACGTAGATGTCGGCCTCGATGTCCGCGAACATGCGGCGCACGACGTGGCCCTTGCCCTGGCGCCGTTCGCTGCGCACGATCGCTCCCGCCTCGCGCGCGACCGCCGCGGTACGGTCGGTCGAGTTGTTGTCGTACACGTAGACCTCGGCCGCAGGCAGCGCCTTGCGGAAATCGGCGACGACCGTCGCGACGGCGGCTTCTTCATTGTAGCAGGGCACCAGCACGGCGACCCGAAACGGCCATGGCCTTGTCGATTCAGACAATCTTCATCCCTCGTCCCTGCGCCGACACCGCAGGCGCGGCGATTTACTAGCACAGGCCGCCATCATCGCCACGTCGCAATCAAGGGCTTGCCGTCCAGCACTTCCGCGATCCGCAGCCGCGTGCCGGGCGTGGTCCCCTCGGGCAGCGCGGTGACCGCGAAGAACCCGCACTCGGCGATCTCGCGGTTGGGCGCGGGCAGACGATCCTGCTTGAACTGCCTGACGACGTAGACCGCGACATGGTCGCGGCGGGAGACGTGACTGTTGAGGAAGATGCCGTGCAGCACGGCGTCGCCGGTGAGATCGATATCCCCCTCCTCCTTGAGCTCGCGCCGCAGCGCCTGCTCCATGCTCTCGCCGAGATCGACGCCGCCGCCGGGCAGATACCAGCCCATGACGTAGCTGTGCCTGACCAGGAACACCCTGGTGTCGGCATCCAGCACCACGGCGCGGACGCCGAGCGTCATGCCGCGGACCAGCAGGAAATAGGCGTGGAAGATTCGCCGCAGCAGCGGCTCGAATCTCCGTCGGACGTGGTTCAGACGTTCCGCCATCGGGCTCCCTTGCTGCCCCGCTTGCACCTGGCCTGCGACCTTGCCATTACAGCGGGCGAATAGCGAGGCAATCGCCCCCAATGGCCCCCTTCACGCTCGCCCATCTGTCCGACCCGCATCTGCCGCCGCTGCCGACGCCGCGGTTGATCGAGCTCGCGGGAAAGCGCGCGTTCGGCTATGTCAACTGGACGCGCAACCGTCACAAGTACCAGCGCCGCGAGGTGCTCGACGCACTCGTCGCCGACGTGAAGGCGCAAGGTCCCGACCACATCGCGGTCACAGGCGATCTCGTCAATCTCGCGCTGGAGGCGGAGTTCGCGCCGGCGCGCGCCTGGCTCGAGGGCGTCGGTCCGCCCGACCGCGTCACCACGATTCCCGGCAATCACGACGCCTATGTCCGCGCCTCCTCTCATCGCTTCGGCGAAACCTTCGCGCCCTATCTTGCGGGTGACGATGGCCGTATCGGCTTTCCGAGCCTGCGCCGGCGCGGGCCGCTCGCGCTGATCAGCCTGTCCACGGCGGTGCCCACCTTGCCGTTGATGGCGACAGGCACGCTCGGACGCGATCAGCTCGCATCGCTCGAAGAGGTGCTCGAGCAGCTCGCGGCCGAGGACGTCTTTCGCGTGCTGCTGGTGCATCATCCATTGAAGTCCGGCGCGCGTCACAAGCGGATGACTGACTCGGCCGGGCTGCTGACGCTTTTGAAACGCCATGGCGTCGAGCTGATCCTGCACGGGCACGACCACATTCATTCGACGATGTGGTTCGAAGGACCCAACCGCAACATTCCCGCAATCGGCGTGCCCTCGGCCTCCGCGCTCGCGCACGGGCACACCCCGGCTGCGGCCTACAATCTGTTCACGATCGATAAGGACAACACCGGCTGGCATTGCGAGCAGACGGTGCGGAGCCTGAGGGCCGGATTTCAGATCGGGCAGATCAAGCATGTGAAGTTGATTTAGTCTCACGCCGTCATTGCGAGCGCAGCGAAGCAATCCAGAGTCCCTCCGCGGCGGCAGCCTGGATTGCTTCGTCGCCAGCGCAAAATTGCTTCGCAATTTTGTCGCGGGCTCCTCGCAATGACGACGCCTCACCAGCTCCGCAGGGCCGCGAGCACGGCGACGCCGAACAGCGCAGCGGCGCCGAGCACGAACCCCAGCACGAATGGCCAGAGGCGCGAGCGGCGCCGCGGCGGCGCGACGTCGGGCTTCGGCTCGGGCGGGACCACCATCGCATGCTCGCGCTCGATCATGCGGCGCGCGACGTAATCGGTCACGGCCTCGACGATGACAGACGTGTCGTGCGATTCGGCGAGCACGATGCGGCCGAAGCGGGTGTCCTGCACGAAGCGGTACATCCGCTTGTCGCGCCCCATCAAGATGTGCGCGACGACGTCGATCCAGAGCCTGGGCGTATCGCCCTGGCTGATGCCGCGGTCGAACAGGTCGATCTGCTCAGGCACCTGTGCGAACAGGGGATCGAGCGAATCGTTGAGGATCTCGAGCCGCGCCACCTCGGCATCGCGCAAATCGACGACGACGCCCGTCCGGTCGGCGGCCTCGATCCGCGCGCGCAACAGCGCATCGCGCAGCCGCACCGGGCGCGGCTGGCTGGGATGGATCCCGCTGGTCTCGGGCTCTGACATTGGCGGCCTCGTCCCTCACTTGGCCGGATTAACCTATCAGCAACCAAAGTGTCCGCAAAGGCCCTACAATTCCAGTTACTTACGGTGCCCACAGGCCGTTCACCTGTGCCAAAAACAGACGGTCCCACCCGGCTTGCGCCGGATGGGACCCTCCGTCCTTGGACGTCTTCTTATCCAGGTTATCAGGCCGAGACCCGCGACGGCTCTTCCACGATCGAGAAGCGGACGCCCGCCTTGTGGCGGTTCTCTTCCGAGACCGAGCGCCAGGCGTCCTCGGCCTCCTTGCGGGTCTTGAACGGACCCTGCACCTGGGCCGAACCTTCCACCAGCTTGTGGAAGTTCATCGAGCCGAACTCGCCGCCGATCACCCAGAAATTGCTGTTGGTCATTGTCAGTCTCCTGTCGATTAGCGTGATGCGTTAGCCGAACTGGTTCATCGTGTTGTGGGCGCCGCCCGCCTTCAGGGCAGCCTCGCCGGCGAAGTATTCCTTGTGGTCGTCGCCGATGTCGGAGCCGGCCATGTTCTGATGCTTGGCGCAGGCGATACCCTGACGGATCTCGGCGCGCTGGACGTTCTTCACATAGCCGAGCATGCCCTGGTCGCCGAAATATTCCTTCGCCAGATTGTCGGTCGAGAGCGCCGCCGTGTGGTAGGTCGGCAACGTGATCAGATGGTGGAAGATGCCGGCACGCTTGGCCGAATCCGCCTGGAAGGTACGGATGCGCTCGTCGGCTTCCTTCGCCAGCGGCGTATCGTCGTATTCCGGCTTCATCAGCTCGGCACGATTGTACTTGCTGACGTCCTGGCCGGCTTCCTTCATCGCGTCGTAGACCTGCCAACGGAAGTTGAGCGTCCAGTTGAACGAGGGCGAGTTGTTGTAGGCCAGCTTCGCGTTCGGAACCACCTTGCGGATCCGGTCGACCATCTTGGCGATCTGCTCGATATGCGGCTTCTCGGTCTCGATCCAGAGCAGGTCGGCGCCGTTCTGCAGGGAGGTGATGCAGTCCAGCACGCAGCGGTCTTCGCCGGTGCCCGGGCGGAACTGATAGAGATTGGAGGGCAGCCGCTTCGGACGCATCATCTTGCCGTTGCGGTTGATGATGACGTCGCCATTGCGGGCGTTCTCCGCCGTCACTTCCTCGCAATCCAGGAAGCTGTTGTACTGGTCGCCGAGGTCACCGGGCTTGTGGCTGACCGCGATCTGCTGGGTCAGGCCGGCACCGAGCGAGTCGGTACGGGTCACGACGATGCCGTCTTCTACACCGAGTTCGAGGAAGGCGTGGCGGCAGGCCCGGATCTTGGCCAGGAACACCTCGTGCGGCACGGTGACCTTGCCGTCCTGGTGGCCGCACTGCTTCTCGTCCGAGACCTGGTTCTCGATCTGGAGCGCGCAGGCACCCGCCTCGATCATCTTCTTGGCGAGCAAATAGGTCGCCTCCGCATTGCCGAAGCCGGCGTCGATGTCGGCGATGACGGGCACGACATGGGTCTGGAAGTTGTCGATCTTCTCGATCAACTCCTTCTCTCGGGTCTTGTCGCCTTCCTTGCGGGCCTTATCGAGGTTGCGGAAGATATCGTTCAGCTCGCGCGAATCGGCCTGACGCAGGAAGGTGTAGAGCTCTTCGATCAGCGCCGGCACCGAGGTTTTCTCGTGCATCGACTGGTCCGGCAGCGGGCCGAACTCGGAACGCAGCGCCGCGATCATCCAGCCGGACAGATACAAATAGGTGCGATCGGTCTTGCCGAAGTGCTTCTTGACCGAGATCAGCTTCTGCTGGGCGATAAAGCCGTGCCAGCAGCCCAGCGACTGCGTGTACTTGGTGGGATCGCCGTCATAGGCGGCCATGTCGGCCCGCATCAGCGCCGCGGTGTAGCGGGCAACGTCGAGGCCGGTCTTGAAGCGATTCTGCAGGCGCATGCGGGCGACCGCCTCGGCCGACACCCCGTTCCACGTCGGCTGGGTCTCCAGGAGCGACCGGGCCGCCTCGACCTCACTCTGATACGAGGCGGGGGCCTGGAGGGTGCTGATGCCACGGGGTTGGTAATTCATGTGCCTGATCCTTTCGCTGACGATGGCCACCAGCCATCGACATTCTTGACAATGCATTGCGAGATGCGTGTCAGAAGCTAAACGCGAGAAAGCTCAGCTCGTATAGTGCGCTTGTATTTGAATGGTGATGTCATGTAACATCGGTACTTGTAATAGATGTCACTTTGTAAATCTTGTAAACACAGAAGGTCAGCAAGGCTGTCCTTGATGTCCCTCTGGAGGCCTGAGAATGCCCGCCGGTTCCAGCAAAAAGCTCTTCGTCGGCCCGCGCTTCCGGCGGATTCGGCAGCAACTGGGGCTGTCCCAGACCCAGATCGCCGAGGGGCTCGGGATCTCGCCGAGCTATGTCAACCTGATCGAGCGCAACCAGCGTCCGGTGACCGCCCAGATCCTGCTGCGGCTGGCCGAAACCTACGACCTCGACCTGCGCGACCTCGCGACCGCCGACGAGGACCGCTTCTTCGCCGAACTCAACGAGATCTTCTCCGACCCACTGTTCCGCCAGATCGACGTTCCCAAGCAGGAATTGCGCGATCTCGCCGAGCTCTGCCCCGGCGTCACCCATGCGCTGCAACGGCTCTATGCAGCCTATACCGAGGCCCGCCAGGGCGAGACGCTGGCCGCGGCACAAATGGCCGACCGCGACGTCGGCACCCGCTATGAGGCCAATCCGGTCGAGCGCGTCCGCGAGCTGATCGAGGCCAATCGCAACTACTTTCCGGAACTCGAGCAGGCCGCGGAGACTCTGCGCGACGAGCTGAACGTGCCGGCCGAAGAGCTTTACGCGGCGCTCGCGGCACGGCTGCGCGAAAAGCATTCGATCCAGACCCGCATCATGCCGGTCGACGTGATGCGCGAGACGCTGAGGCGCTTCGACCGCCACCGCCGCCAGCTCCTGATCTCCGAGCTGGTCGACCCGCCCGGCCGCGCGTTCCAGCTCGCCTTTCAGCTCGGCCTAGTTGAATGCGCGCAGCATCTGGAGACCATCATCGGCCGCGCCGGCCCGCTCGACGACACACCGCGCCGCCTGTTCCGCATCACGCTCGGCAACTACTTTGCGGCCGCCGTGATGATGCCCTACCCGGCTTTCCTGGCTGCGGCGGAAGCATTGAACTACGACATCCATCTGCTGGCGCAGCGCTTCAATTCCGGCTTCGAGCAGGTCTGCCATCGGCTCACGACGCTGCAGCGGCCGAACGCGCGCGGCATCCCGTTCTTCCTGCTTCGTGTCGACAATGCCGGCAACGTGTCGAAGCGATTTTCATCGGGCACGTTCCCGTTCTCGAAATTCGGCGGCACTTGTCCGTTGTGGAACGTGCACTCGACCTTCGACACGCCTGACCGCCTGCTGAAGCAGGTCATCGAGCTGTCGGACGGCACGCGCTATTTCTCGATCGCGCAGATGGTGCGCCGCCCGGTCGCGCCGCACCCGCTGCCGCAGCCGCGCTTCGCCATCGGCCTCGGCTGCGAGATCCGTCACGCCGCGCGCCTCGTCTATGCTGCCGGCATCGATCTGGAGAAAACGGAGGGCACGCCGATCGGCGTCAACTGCCGTCTCTGCGAACGGGAAAACTGCGCCCAGCGCGCCGAGCCGCCGATCACGCGCACGCTGATCCTGGATGAGACGACGCGGCGGGTGTCGAGTTTTGCGTTCTCGAATGCAAGGGAGTTGTGAGAGGCACATCTGCCTCCTCGTCATTGCGAGCGAAGCGAAGCAATCCAGACTGTCTCCGCAGTGACAGCCTGGATTGCTTCGTCGCTCCGCTCCTCGCAATGACGAAGGCTTCACGCCAGCGTATGCACGATCACCGGCCCCGCGGCGGCGCGGGCGTCGCCTGCAAGCAGCGCGCCCAGATCCTTCTCGATCCAGGCAATCGCACGCCGGTTCGCCTCCTCCGCCTGCTCGAACTTGTCGAAGATCGAAATCGCCGTGACGGTGTCGTCGCCGGCGTAGACGACGTAATAGGCACGGAAGCCGTCGACGTCGCTGATGATCGGAACGGCGCCTTCCTTGATACGGCGCGCCAGCTCTTCGGCGCTCCCGCTTTTTGCCTTGGCCTGACGGATGGCGGCATACATGGCATCCTCCCTTCCGGCTATCTGGTTTGGGGCTTGGTGCCCGGATCGCATGCTACGCCGAACCGCGCAGGCAATCCACGCTTGGTTAACCCGGCACTAATCCGTCTCCGCTATCTGCAACCATCAATTAAGCACGCCTCAACATCGCTGCCTTAGTCTTGCCCCACTCACTTTTCGCAAACAACGGCGGCTTATTCTGTCGCGTGAAGTGACATCAGGGGGTTCATCATGCGCATTGCGTTGCTGCTGACCGCGACCATTGTCGGCGCGCTCTTTGCCAATTCGTCCCATGCCGGACCGCTTGATGCGTCCGCCGGCGCAGCGCAGGCGTTACCGCCGGGCTTCCAGAGCTACCGCGGCTACATGTTCGACCTGTCGGAGAATTCCGACCGCAAGGATGTCGACAAGCTCACCGACAAAGTGAAGAGCCAGATCGACGTGGTCGAGGCAGCCGGCCTTTCGCCGCGCGTACTGCGCTTCTTCCGCACCGTCCCGATCATCGCCAGCGAACTGGCCTGCCTCGACGAAGGCGCCGCGACCGCCTGCTACGGCCGGGTCACGCCTGACATCCAGCGCACCGCTCCCCGCACGCTGACGGTCTGGGACCCCAACAAGCAGCGCTGGAGCAATCCGAACGCCGTCGACCTCGCGGTCGATTCCGGCCTTGGCGTGATCATGCTGCGGCCGGACATGATGCGGTACGAAAAGGAAGCCGTGCTGCTGCACGAGCTCCTGCACGCCTACCACGCGCGGCTGTTGCCGGACGGCTACGCCAACAAGGGCGTGATCGGCTATTACGCCTACGCCAAGTCCAAGGATCTACTCCCCAAGGAATCCTATGCGCTGAAGAATCACATGGAATTCTTTGCGGTGACCGCCAGCATCTTCCTGGCCGGCAAGAGCGAATTCCACGACCCGAAGTCGCGCGAGGCGCTCAAGGAGAAGCTGCCGGACTATTACAAATATCTGGTCGGCGTGTTCGGCTTCGACCCCGATCCGGCAGCGGCAAGCGGCCCGGTCGCCTCGCTGAAGTAAGGCCAAAAACGCCAAACCAAGCCCGAGAGCCGCGCGCGCAGCGCGGCTCTTTTGTTTTGGTCACCGGAAGCTGCGGATGACGCGTGGCCGGGAATTGCCAAGGTAGGGGCCGATCTGCATAGTCCCGCCCGCATCGATACCTGTTTTCGAAGAGGATAGAACAACATGGCGGACGCCGACCTGGATGTCGTGATCCGGCAACTGGCCAGACAGCTGCATACGGGCCTGATGACCCGCGCCAAGGAGCGGCGGGATCGATTCAACGGCCTTGCGGCCAAGGCCAAGAGCAAGGAGACCGGCGACCGCTTCAAGATGATGGCCAAGGCCACCATGGAGCAGGCCATTGCCGCTGCCAAGCGCCTGCAGATGTCCGCCGACAACGTCGCCGACAGCTACGCACGGTCGATGCGGATCGCCGCCAGCACACCTGTCGCGGTGAAGGTGGAGAAGAAGGCGCCCAAGGAAAAGCCGGTGAAGAAGGCGAAGAAGGCCAAAGCCAAGAAGGCGAAGTAGGCGCTCACTTTCTTCCTTCTCCCCTTGTGGGAGAAGGTGGCGCGAAGCGCCGGATGAGGGGTTGTTTCCGCGGATTTCAACCGCAGCAGGCTCACGCGCGGAGAGATACCCCTCACCCGTCTCGCCGCTTCCCGGCGAGCCACCCTCTCCCACAAGGGGAGAGGGTTGCAGCGGCGCATGCAGCTCCAGATATCTCTACCTTCCTGGCGCGGCGAGGCGGGTCGGCTCGGCGCTTGCCAGTTCGGCGAGCTTAGCGCGCGCCGCATCGCGGGTGTGGGCATCCTTGCCGGCGGGCAGCGCCAGCGCGGCCTCGAAATCGGCGCGTGCCTCATCCGCTTGGCCGCGGGCGAGAAAGGCGAGGCCGCGGTCGAGCCGAGACTGCGCATCCGACGGGTCGACGCGAACTGCAGTGTTGTAGCTCAAGATCGCGCGATCGAGATCGCCGGTTGCGGCGAGCGCGAGACCGCGCTGGTGATAGGGCCCGGCGTGCCTGGGATCATGCGCGATCGCCTCGTCATAATCCTCGATGGCAAGTTCGAGGTCGCCGTTCTGCCGGCGCGCCAGCGCCCGATCGCGATAGAGCGAGGCGCGGTTGGGATTGAGGTGGATGGCCTCGTCGAAATCCGCGATCGCTCGCCGCCAGTCGCCGTGGCGCAGCGCGATCCGTCCGCGCCCCTCATAGGCGAAAGCGATCAGCGAGCCGCGCAGCGGCGAGAAGCCGATCACCGCCGAGCAGATGTCCGGGTCGTCCTCGTCCCCGCAATTGACGACGGTGTGCGTGGACAGGCCAATCAGCACGCCCAGGACGATCAACAATGGTACCGCAGCTTTGGTCATCTTCGACGGCGGCAGGCAAAGGGCCGGCCACGCATCCCCTTTCGCAGGAACTGTCACGGCAGGGTGTTAACACCGGCCGGGACCCTCCTATGTGCGACAGGTCACAAAGCGCGCAAATTAGGGCCGCGTCTGCATCAACCCCAAGGACCGCGCGAGGACGAGCGGCCCCACGGGCTTCGCGGCGGATAGTTCTCATTGGCGCCGACCGATGGCGCCGCCTGCGCGCCAAGCTCGGCTGCTAGCTGCTGAAGCGCCGCGATGCGATTCTGCGTCGAGGGATGGGTGGCGAACAGATTGTCCACGCCATGGCCCGACAGCGGATTGATGATGAACATGTGCGCGGTGGCGGGATTTCGTTCCGCCTCGACATTCGGGACCTGATGCGCCGCGCCTTCGATCTTCACCAGCGCCGATGCCAGCCACATCGGCTGACCGGCGATGCGTGCGCCGAGATTGTCCGCGGCATATTCGCGCGTACGACTGATGGCCATCTGCACCAGCATGGCGCCGATCGGGGCTAGGATCATCATCAGGATCGAGCCGACGATGCCCGGGCCGTTGTTGTCGCGGTTGCCTCCGAAGAACATGCCGAACTGCGCCAGCATCGAGATCGCACCCGCAATAGTCGCGGTCACAGTCATCAGCAGCGTGTCGTGGTGCTTGATATGAGCGAGCTCGTGCGCGATCACGCCGGCGAGCTCCTCGCGGCTGAGCTGGCGCATCAGCCCGGTGGTGACCGCAACCGCGGCATTCTCGGGATTGCGCCCGGTGGCAAACGCGTTGGGCTGCGGCTCATCCATCAGGAACACGCGCGGCATCGGCAAGCCGGCGCGGCTCGCAAGCTCGGCCACGAGCCCGACCAGCTCCGGGGCGCTGCTGCGGTCGACCTCATGGGCGCCATACATCGACAGCACCATCCGGTCGGAGTTCCAGTAGGTGAAGAGATTGGTCGCCGCGGCAATGACGAGCGCAATCATGGCGCCGCCGGCACCGCCGATCAGATAGCCGACGCCCATGAACAGGGCGGTGAGGCCTGCGAGCAGCATTGCGGTACGAAGATAATTCATGGCCGTCTCCCGAGGCCGGCCGTGGCCGCTGGAGGCGTTGCGGGCCGGCGAGCATGAGGTAGGGATGACCCCCGTCCACGTGCAAGGTTTCAGGGTGCGTCGCGGAGACGCGGCACTGGCCCAACATTGCCTTTCCGTCATGCCCGGGCTTGTCCCGCCTGCGCGGTCATGACGAAGGGATGGTTTGAGGCGCTCAATTCCCTTAAGCTTTGGCAAGATTCCCCACGCCCCTTCCCCGCCGGAAACCTCATGCTCCAGACCCGATTTGCGATCGCGGCCGCCGCCCTGCTCACGCTCGCCCTTCCCGCCTCCGCCCAGTTCGCGCCGCCACCCGCAAAGCCGGCGGCCCCCAGGGCCACCGCGCCCTCGCCGCGCGCGGCGTCGTGCCACAACGGCGCGAACTTCGATCGCTTCCTGGCCGACGTGAAGCAGCAGGCCGTTGCCGCCGGCGTGTCGCAGCGGACGATTGCGGCGGCCTCGCCTTACCTCGTCTACGACCAGGGCATCGTCAACCGCGACCGTGGTCAGCGCGTGTTCGGCCAGCTCTTCACCGAATTTGCCGGCCGCATGGCCGCGCCCTATCGCATGCAGAACGGCCAGCAGCACATCAAGCAACATGCGGCCGCATTCGCCCGCGCGGAAAAGGAATACGGCGTGCCGCCGGCAGTGATCGCCGCGTTCTGGGGACTGGAGAGCGACTTCGGCGTCAACATGGGCAATCTGCCGACACTGAAATCGCTGGTGTCGCTGGCCTATGATTGCCGCCGCTCGGAGATGTTCGTGAACGAGACCATCGCCGCGCTGAAGATCATCGACCGCGGTGATTTGCATCCCGACGAGATGGTCGGCTCCTGGGCGGGCGAGCTCGGACAAACCCAGTTCCTGCCCGTGCATTACGTCAACTATGCCGTCGACTATGACGGCGACGGACGGCGTGACCTCCTCCGCAGCGAGGACGACGTGATTGGCTCGACTGCGAACTACATCGCCAACGGGCTGAAGTGGCGGCGCGGCGAGCCGTGGCTGGAGGAGATCAAGGTGCCGCAAAACCTGCCGTGGGATCAGACCGATCTCACGGTGCGAGAGCCGCGCTCGAAATGGGCACAACTCGGCGTCACCTATCCCGACGGCCGACCGCTGCCGAACGACAATCTCACGGCTTCCGTGCTGCTGCCGATGGGGCGCTTTGGTCCGGCCTTCATGGCGTACCCGAATTTCGCGGCCTACACCGAGTGGAATAACTCGCTGATCTATTCGACCACCGCGGGTTATCTCGCTACCCGCATCGCGGGCGCGGCTCCGATGCGAAAGCCGTCCACGCCGGTCGCGCAGCTGCCGTTCAACGAGCTCAAGCAATTGCAGCAGCTTCTGGTCCAGTCCGGCTTCAACGTCGGCAAGGTCGACGGCGTGCTGGGCCAGCAGAGCCGCGCCGCGGTGAAGGCGATGCAGATCAAATACGGTCTGCCGGCCGACTCCTGGCCGACGGCCGAGCTGCTCGCTCGCATGCGCGGCGGCACGGCGCAGGCACAGCCGGCGGCCACGATCCGCTAAGCACTAGAATCGCTGTCACGCCCCGCGAAAGCGGGGCATCCAGTACGCCGCGGCCTATCGATACAATCACAGCTGCCTCGGAGTACTGGATCGCCCGGTCAAGCCTTAACGATGACAGCGGGGGGTATGGCGCCGATAGCACCACAAGCCCGCGCGGTAGAATTTTCGCACTGCACAAGCCGCTCGCGCGATTGTATTTTTCCATGAGGTTCCCATGTGAGTGGCTCAGGTTTTTCTCCTGAGATTTCCCACCACAGAGCGAGCATCACATGTCCTTCCACGACGCCGTCGTTCCCGCCTATTTGCAAATGCTGAACAGCCTGACCGGCCTGCTCACGAAAGCCGAGGCGCATTGTGCGGCCAAGAAGGTCGATCCCGCCGTCCTGCTCGGCTCCCGCCTGTTTCCGGACATGCTGCCGCTCTCGAAGCAGATCCAGCTGGTCAGCGATTTCGCAGCCAAGGGCTGCGCCCGGCTGACCCATAGCGAAGTGCCGTCCACACCGGACACCGAGACCAGCTTTGCCGAATTGAAGCAGCGGCTCGCCAAGACCATCGACTATGTGAAATCGTTCAAGCCGGCGCAGTTCGAGGGCGCCGACACCAAGGACGTCACCTTCCCGGCCGGCCCCGACAAGTCCATCACCATGAAGGGCCAGCAATTCCTGAGCGCGTTCTCGCTGCCGAACTTCTATTTCCATGCCGCGACCGCCCACGGGATCTTGCGTCACAACGGCGTCGAAATCGGAAAGCGCGACTACATGGGCGCGAACTGAGTTTTCCAACTCGTGCGACCGCGGCAGGGAGATCAAATCCACTGCCGCGGCCCGCAATTGCACATCAATTAAGCTGCGCAAGGCCCGTGCGCAGCTCGCCTGCGCTTTCCGTATGGCTCCTCCCTTGCGCCTCGTGTCGCAATGCACAAGTGTTCCGGATCTCTCACCGCCTGGAAGCATTCTCATGAGCCGTTCGACCAAATTGTTTGAGACCTACAAGCTCGGCCCGATCACGCTGGCGAACCGTTTCGTGATGGCGCCGCTGACGCGCAACCGCGCCGTTCCCGGCACCTTCGTACCGGGCGCGCTCGCCGCCGACTATTACGCCCAGCGCGCCTCGGCTGGGCTTCTGATTACCGAAGCAAGCCAGGTCTCGCAGCAGGGCCAAGGCTACCAGGACACCCCCGGCATCTACTCCAAGGAGCAGGTTGCCGGCTGGCGCAAGGTCACCGATCAGGTGCACCAGCGCGGCGGCAAGATCTTCATCCAGCTCTGGCATGTCGGCCGCATCTCGCACGTCGACCTTCAGGCCAATGGCGCAGCCCCGGTGGCGCCGAGCGCGATCCGCGCCAAGGGCAAGACTTTCGTCAACGGCGGCTTCGCCGACGTCTCCGAGCCCCGTGCGCTCGAGCTCTCCGAAATTCCGGGGATCATCGACGATTTCAAGCGCGCCACGAAGAACGCACTCGAGGCCGGCTTCGACGGCGTCGAGATCCATGGCGCCAACGGCTATCTGCTCGAGCAGTTCGCCAAGGACGGCACCAACAAGCGTACCGACGCCTATGGCGGCTCGATCGAGAACCGCGCACGGCTGATGCTGGAAGTCTCCAAGGCCGTCGCGGCCGAAGCCGGCGCCGAGCGCACCGGCATCCGCATCTCGCCGGTGACGCCGGCCAACGACATCTCGGATTCGAACCCGCAAGCCTTGTACGACCATATCGTCGACGGGCTCGCCGCGCTGAAGCTCGTCTATCTCCACGTCGTCGAAGGCGCCACCGGCGGTCCGCGCGACATCGCCCCGTTCGACTATGCCGGCTTGCGCAAGCGCTTCCCCGGCGCCTACATCGCCAACAACGGCTATGATTTCGATCTCGCCACCAAGGTGCTGGACGCGAACGCGGCCGATCTCATCGCCTTCGGCAAGCCGTTCATCTCCAATCCCGATCTGGTCGAGCGGATGAAGACGGGCGCGACGCTGAACGACTGGGACAAGAACACGTTCTATGGCGGCGGCGCGAAGGGATACACGGACTATCCGACGCTGGCGGCTGAACCGGCGGAGTAAGGCGTCGTCGTCGCTCCATCCTCCGTCATTGCGAGGAGCGAAGCGACGAAGCAATCCAGACTACCTCCGTGGAAAGACTCTGGATTGCTTCGCTTCGCTCGCAATGACGGTGTGGAAGCAAATCCACGACAATAAAAAGGAAAAAGGCCGGGATTGCTCCCGGCCTTTCGTTTTTTGATGTCGCTCGACGCGGCGCTTACTTCGCTTCCGCGCGCTTCGGGGGCTGTGCCGGCCACGACTTGATCAGGGTGTCGTAGTCGACCGTCTCGCCCTTCGGCTTCTCGTTGGCGAGCTTGCGCTGCGGGGCAATCGTGCCGTCCTTCTGGGCCTTGGCGAACCAGTACTCGGCCGTTTCCTTCTTGTGCAGCT
Source organism: Bradyrhizobium sp. WSM4874 (assembly GCF_055811835.1). Classification (NCBI taxonomy): domain Bacteria; kingdom Pseudomonadati; phylum Pseudomonadota; class Alphaproteobacteria; order Hyphomicrobiales; family Nitrobacteraceae; genus Bradyrhizobium; species Bradyrhizobium sp. WSM4874. The sequence goes on along the minus strand of NZ_JBVVPR010000008.1, from coordinate 84,289 downwards.
TCGGACCGCAGGCGCCCTGCACGCCGGATTTCTCCAGACGCTCCATGACGGAATCCTGCGCAGCGGCAAGCGAGTCCATCGCGGCTTGCGGCGTCTTCGCACCGGACGACGCATCGCCGATGTTCTGCCACCACAGCTGCGCCAGCTTCGGATAGTCGGGCACGTTGTTGCCGGTCGGGGTCCACTGCACACGCGCGGGCGAGCGGTAGAACTCGATCAGGCCGCCAAGCTTCGGCGCACGCTCCGTGAACGACTTGTCCCAGATGTCGGATTCACGGATGAACGTGAGGCCGACATGGCTCTTCTTCAGCGACACCGACTTGGAGACGATGAACTGGAGATAGAGCCAGGCTGCCTTGCGGCGATCCGCCGGGGTCGACTTCAGCAGCGTCAGCGAGCCAGCGTCCTGGTAGCCGAGCTTCATGCCTTCCTTCCAGTACGAACCGTGCGGCGACGGAGCCATACGCCACTTCGGCGTACCGTCCGCGTTCATCACGGCGATGCCCGGCTTCACCATGTCGGCGGTGAAGGCGGTGTACCAGAACATCTGCTGGGCGATGTTGCCCTGCGCCGGCACCGGACCGGACTCGGAGAAGGTCATGCCCTGGGCCTGCGGCGGCGCATACTTCTTCATCCAATCGAGGTATTTGGTGATCGAGTAGACCGCGGCCGGACCGTTGGTGTCGCCACCACGCTCCACCGAGGAGCCGACCGGACGGCAGCCTTCCATGCGGATGCCCCATTCGTCGACCGGCAGACCGTTCGGGATGCCCTTGTCGCCGTTACCGGCCATCGACAGCCAGGCGTCGGTGAAACGCCAGCCGAGCGACGGGTCCTTCTTGCCATAGTCCATATGGCCATAGACTTTGACGCCGTTGATCTCCTTGATGTCGTTGGTGAAGAACTCGGCGATGTCTTCATAGGCTGACCAGTTCACGGGCACGCCGAGCTCGTAGCCATACTTGGCCTTGAACTTGGTTTTGTAGTCGGCGTTGGTGAACCAGTCGTAGCGGAACCAGTAGAGGTTGGCGAACTGCTGGTCGGGCAGCTGGTAGAGCTTGCCGTCCGGCGCGGTGCCGAACGACTTGCCGATGAAGTCGTTGACGTCGAGCATGGGATCGGTGACGTCCTTGCCCTCGCCGGTCATGTAGTCCGACAACGCGATGGTCTGGCCGTAGCGGAAGTGGGTGCCGATCAGGTCGGAATCGTTGATCCAGCCGTCGTACACGTTCTTGCCGGACTGCATCTGGGTCTGCAGCTTCTCGACGACGTCACCTTCCTGGATGAGGTCGTGCTTGAGCTTGATGCCGGTGAGTTCGGAGAACGCCTTGGCCAGCGTCTGCGCCTCGTATTCGTGGGTCGTGATGGTCTCGGAGACGACGTTGATCTCCATGCCCTTGAAGGGCTCGGCGGCCTTGGCGAACCACTCCAGCTCCTTCTTCTGGTCTTCCTTCGACAGCGTCGAGGGCTGGAATTCCGCGATCCACTTCTGGATCGCGGCGTCGTCGGCGGCGCGCACCGGCGCCGAGACGGCCAGCGACACCGCGACGATGGCGGCGACGCTGGACATCGTCAGAAAGCTATTCTTGGTCAATGAACGTTCCCTTCTCCTAAACTGCCGCATGTTATTCCTCCATTGCAGCGACAAACTTTTTACAGACCCGGGTTGGTCCCGGATCTGGCCGTTCCTTCGCGGGCTAGACCGTGCGGAAAATGAGTACGGCCGTGGCCAGCGAAATTCCTGATGCGATCCAAAGGCGCGAAATTTCAAGTCCGTCCTCGCCGATCGGCAGCGTGACGAGGGCGTCAGTGCCGGCGAAAGCGATCCAGAGCAGGTGGATGACCGCCGCCGTGATCAGGGAGATGAACAGACGGTCGCCGCGCGTGGTCGGGATGCGCAGCACGCCGACGCGCTCGGCTTCGGGATAGGCCACCCCAAGCCAGGTCATCACGGCCAACGTGCAGGCGAGCGCGACAAAGAAGATCGCCGTCGGCGGCGTCCAGGCCATCCATGCGATAGCTTCCATTGATGCCTCCCTAGACCCGACCGAGCGCAAAGCCGCTCGCGATATAATTGCGGACGAACCAGATCACGAGCGCGCCCGGGATGATCGTAAGTACGCCGGCCGCAGCCAGCAGGCCCCAGTCCATGCCCGCCGCCGACACCGTGCGCGTCATAATCGCCGCGATCGGCTTGGCCTGCACCGAGGTCAGCGTGCGCGCGAGCAGCAGTTCGACCCAGGAGAACATGAAGCAGAAGAAGGCGGCCACGCCGATGCCGCTCGCGATCAGCGGCACCAGGATCTTGATGAAGAAGCGCGGGAAGGAATAGCCGTCGAGGAAGGCGGTCTCGTCGATCTCGCGCGGCACGCCGGAAACGAAGCCTTCCAGGATCCACACCGCCAGGGGAACGTTGAAGATGCAGTGCGCGAGCGCGACCGCCCAGGGCGTATCGAACAGCCCGATCGCCGAATAGAGGTTGAAGAACGGCAGGGCATAGACCGCGGCCGGCGCCATGCGGTTCGACAGCAGCCAGAAGAACAGATGCTTGTCGCCGAGGAAACGGTAGCGCGAGAACGCGTAGGCCGCCGGCAGCGCCACCGAGATCGAGATGATGGTGTTGAGGACGACATATTCCAGCGAGTTGATATAGCCGGAATACCAGCTCTCGTCGGTGAAGATGCGCTTGTAATGCTGGAGCGTCGGGGCGTGCGGCCACAGCGTCATCGTCGAGACGATCTCGGCGTTGGTCTTGAAGCTCATGTTGACGAGCCAGTAGATCGGCAACAGCAGGAAGATCAAGAACAGCGCCATAATGAGGCGGCGGCCGGGGATCGAGTGCATCACGCGGCTCCTTCCTGCGGCTTCCGCTCGGCGCCGGCATTGGTCATGACGGTGTAAAAGATCCAGCAGACGATCAGGATGATGAGGTTGTAGACCAGCGACAGTGCGGCGGCCTTGCCGAGGTCGAACTGGCCCAGCGCGATCTTGACCAGCTCGATCGACACGAAGGTCGTCGAATTGCCGGGACCGCCACCTGTCACCACGAACGGCTCGGTGTAGATCATGAAACTGTCCATGAAGCGCAGCAGCACCGCGATCAGTAGCACGCGGTTCATCTTTGGCAGCTGGATCGCCTTGAACACCGCCCAGCGCGAGGCGCCGTCGATCTGGGCCGCCTGGTAGTAGGCTTCGGGAATCGACTTCAGGCCGGCGTAGCACAGCAGCGCGACAAGGCTGGTCCAGTGCCAGACGTCCATCACGATCACCGTGACCCAGGCGTCGATCTCGTTGGAGACGTAATTATAGTCGATGCCGATGGCGTTGAGGACATAGCCGAGCAGGCCGATATCGGGGCGGCCAAAGATCTGCCAGATCGTGCCGACCACGTTCCACGGGATCAGCAGCGGCAGCGCCAGGATGACGAGGCAGGCCGCGACCGTCCAGCCCTGGCGCGGCATCGACAGCGCGACGACGATGCCGAGCGGCACCTCGATCGCGAGGATCACCAGCGAGAAGAACAGATTGCGGCCGAGCGAAGCGAGGAAGCGGCCGCCGAGATCGGTCGAAGGATCGAGCAATTCCTTGAACCAGCCGACACCGTTCCAGAAGAACTGGTTGTTGCCGAAGGTATCCTGCATCGAATAGTTCACTACCGTCATCAACGGCAGCACTGCCGAGAAGGCGACGACCAGGAACACCGGCAGCACCAGGAACCAGGCTTTTTGGTTGACGGTCTTGTCCATCAGGCGGCTCCCTCCACCAGAAGGCTGTCGACATAAACGTGGACGTGCGACGGGTCGAATTTCAGGCCGGCCGTGCCGTCCGGGCTGGTGAAGCCGGCCGGCGCGCGGGCCGCGAGTTTTGCGTCACCGAGCCGCGCCCGCGCGAAGCGGATGCGGCCGAGGTCGTCCACGCGTTCGATCTTCGCACTGAGCAGGCCGGGCGCAGGCGCGACGGCCTCAACGAATTCTGGACGGACGCCGATCTCGATCTTCGCGCCATCAGGCAGCTTGTCGTAGCTACGGTTGAGCGCGATGACGTGACTGCCGATCCTGGCCTCGCGGCCCCTCACCTCCGCCGGCAGGATGTTCATGCCGGGCGAGCCGATGAAGTAGCCGACGAAGGTGTGCGCCGGCTTGTCGAACAGCTCGGCCGGCGTACCGCTCTGCACCACGCGGCCGTCATGCATGACCACCACGGTGTCCGCGAAGGTCAGCGCTTCGGTCTGGTCGTGGGTGACGTAGATCATCGTAAGGTCGAGCTCGCGATGGAGCGCCTTCAGCTTGGAGCGGAGCTGCCATTTCAGCTCGGGGTCGATCACGGTGAGCGGCTCGTCGAACAGCACGGCGGCGACGTCGGAGCGGACGAGGCCGCGGCCGAGCGAGATCTTCTGCTTGGCATCGGCCGTGAGCCGTGTCGCCTTGCGGTTCAGATAGGGCTCGAGGTCGAGCAGGCGGCCGATCTCGGCGACGCGCTTGTCGATCTCGACCTTCGGCACGCCGCGGTTCTTCAGAGGGAACGCCAAATTCTGCCCCACCGTCATGGTGTCGTAGATCACCGGAAACTGGAACACCTGGGCGATGTTGCGCTTCTGGGTTGACAGCGGTGTGATGTCCTCGCCGTCGAACAGGATTTTCCCCCGCGACGGCGTGATGATGCCGGAGATAACGTTGAGCAGCGTGGTCTTGCCGCAGCCGGACGGCCCGAGCAACGCGTAGGCGCCGCCCTGCCGCCACGTCATGGTGACAGGCTTGAGAGCAAAGCTGTCCTGCGGCGCATCATTGCCGCCGTAGGAGTGGGCGAGATCGACGAGGTCAATGCGGGCCATGTCGCACCTCCCTCAAGAAACTCTATTTGTTGACGCGTCTTCTTCACGCGAACCGCTACGCGGTTCGCTTGAAAACGCTATGGCGGGTGCCGCGACCAGCCGGTCGGCAGCATCAAACACGAAAACGTCGTTGGGATCGAGCACGGCATCGAGCGTCTGGCCGGGCTCGAACTCGTGCACGCCGTGCAGCACCGCCACCCAATTCGATCCATCGCGGGTCAGATGCACGAAACTCTCCGAACCGGTGATCTCGGTCACCGTTACCGTGGCATGGAAGGCGTGGCGGTCAGTCTCGCCATTGGCAAGCGCGAGCTGATGGGCACGAAATCCGACGCGATAGGCGCCGTCGGCGAGCGAGGAATAAAGACCGGACGCCGGCGCGGCGATGCCACCCGCATATTGCACGGAACCGTTCTTCTTCTCGATACCGACGAGATTTAGCGGCGGATCGGAGAACACCTGCGCGACGCGCAAGGTCTGGGGCCGCCGGTAGACGTTCGGCGTCTCGCCGATCTGAAGCGCTTTCCCCTCCCACATGCACACCGTATTGCCGCCGAGCAGCAGCGCCTCGGTCGGCTCGGTGGTGGCATAGACGAAGATCGCACCGGACGCCTCGAAGATGCGCGGCAGCTCGGTGCGCAGCTCCTCTCGGAGCTTGTAGTCGAGATTGGCGAGCGGCTCGTCGAGCAGGACGAGGTCGGCGCCCTTCACCAGCGCGCGCGCCATCGCGGTTCGCTGCTGCTGGCCGCCGGAAAGCTGGAGCGGCGTGCGCTTCAGGAACGGCTCGAGCCTGAGCAGCCGGGCCGCTTCCGCGACCCGCGCCTCGATTTCGGCCCGCGGCTTGCCCTGCACGCGCAAGGGCGAAGCGATGTTCTCGTAAACCGACAGCGAGGGGTAGTTGATGAACTGCTGATAGACCATGGCGACCGAGCGTTGGCGCACGTCAACACCGGTGACGTCCTTGCCATTGACCAGCAACTTGCCCGATGTCGGCTTGTCCAGGCCAGCGAGCAGCCGCATGATCGAGGTCTTGCCCGACAGCGTCGGCCCGAGCAGCACGTTGAGCGTGCCGCTCTCGAGCGTCAGCGAGACGTCACGGATGTGTGGGATACCGTCGACAGTCCGGGTCACATGATCGAGTGTCACGGTCATGAGCGTCCTCCCGCTTCCAGCAGGGGACTTTGCTGCACGGCGTGGGTCCTGATCCAGTCGTCAAGCACCGCGATCTCATCGGCACTTAGTCGCAGGCCGAGCTTGGAACGGCGCCAGACAACGTCGTCGGCGGTAACGGCCCATTCGTGGGCCATGAGATAGCGGACTTCGCGCTCGGTCAGCGTCGCGCCGAAGGCCTGGCCGAGATCGGCCGCCGATTTCGCATCCCCAAGCAGCTTGATCGCCCTCGTGCCATAGCCGCGCGCGAGGCGCCGCGCATGCTCGTGGCTGAGGAAGGGATAGCCGCGCTGAAGCTCGGCGATCAGGCCGTCAACATCGGACACGCCCATGTCGCCGCCGGGCAGCGGCCATTTGCCGGTCCAGCCTTCGCGCGCTTTCGCACTGCGAAGATAGGGCGCGAGCCGCTCCAGCGCCTCCTCGGCGAGACGGCGGTAGGTCGTGATCTTGCCGCCATAGATCGACAGCAGCGGCACGCCGCCGGGCGTGTCGAGCTCGAACACATAGTCGCGTGTCGCGGCCTTGGCTTCGCTGGCGCCGTCATCGTAGAGCGGACGCACGCCGGAATAGGTCCAGACCACGTCATCGGGCGTGATAGGCTTGGCCAGATATTCACTTGCCGCCGTGCAGAGATACTGAATCTCTTCGGCCGTCGCCTTCACCTTGGCGGGATCGCCGTCATAGTCGCGGTCGGTGGTGCCGATCAGCGTAAAATCGTCCTGATAGGGGATGACAAAGATGATGCGGCCGTCGGCATTCTGGAACATGTAGGCGCGGTCGTGGTCGTAGAGCTTTTTCACGACGATGTGCGAGCCTTGCACCAGGCGCACCTTGGCTTTGGCGTTGACGCCGACGCCGCGGCCGAGCACATCCTCGACCCAGGGACCGCCGGCATTGACCAGCGCACGGGCCTGGATCGACGAACGCGCGCCGGTCAGCGTGTCGATCATGCTGACGGTCCAGATGCCGTCTGACTGTTTGATATCTGTCGCGCGAGTGCGGGTGCGGATCTCGGCGCCCTTGTCGGCGGCGTCGCGTGCGTTGAGCACGACCAGACGGGCATCATCGACGAAGCAGTCGGAATATTCGAACCCACGGCCATAGCGGTTCGGGATCAGCGGGCGGCCGACCTCGTCACGCCGAAGGTCGACCGAGCGGGTCGCCGGCAACAGATGACGGCCGCCGATGTGGTCATAGAGGAAGAGGCCGAGGCGCAGCAGCCAGGCTGGCCGCAAGCCCGCATGGTGCGGCAAAACGAAACGCAGAGGGCGAATGATGTGGGGCGCGATGCCCCAGAGGATCTCGCGCTCGATCAGCGCCTCGCGGACCAGCCGAAACTCGTAATATTCGAGATAGCGCAGGCCGCCATGCACCAGCTTGGTCGACCAGGACGACGTCCCGCTCGCCAAATCATTCATTTCGCACAGGAAAACGGAGTTGCCGCGGCCCACCGCGTCGCGCGCGATGCCGCAGCCGTTAACGCCGCCTCCGATAATGGCGAGGTCGAAAATACGCTCCAACAGACGCATCCCCCGGCGACCGCCCGTTCAATCGAGCGGTTACTTTCGTTTTTGATTAGATCACACCGAGAAACGAAAGCAAGATGAAAGAGAGGCGGAAGGAAGTGAAAGCGGAACTTTGTCGGCGCCAATGAGGTGGAGAAATTGCCAGACCGAGCGCCGCATTTAAGGGCAAAGGGCTCGATTGAACCGCATGCGGGCATGGCTCGCATCAACCAGAGCGCTCAACCCCTTGAATGTAGCAACATTTCTACATATACTTGGCGGTATGGCACTGCCACGGCGAGGAGGCGCTGACGATGGTGACCACCCTGACCAGTCGGGAATTCAATCAAGACACCAGCGGCGCGAAAAAGGCCGCATCGCAGGGGCCCGTCTTCATTACGGACCGCGGCCGTCCGGCCCACGTCCTGCTCTCAATCGAGGAATATTTGCGTCTGAGCGGCGGGCACATGAGCCTTGCCGAGGCTCTTGGGCAAGTGAGCGCGGAGTTCGATTTCGATCCGCCTCGCATGGCAGGTGAGATTAAGGCTGCCGATCTCGACTGATGTTTCTGCTGGACACCAATGTCATTTCCGAACTGAGGCGGCCAGATAAAGCTGATCGCAACGTCGTCGCATGGGCCAATGCAATTCCCGCGGCGAATTTCTTCATGTCTGCCATCTCGATCCTCGAAATTGAACTGGGCGCGCGCTTGATCGAGCGCAAAGACGCGGCGCAAGGTGCCGTCCTGCGCACCTGGATCGATGGCCAAATTCTGGTTCGCTTTGAGGGGCGAATCCTGGCCATCGATACAGCCGTGGCGCAGCGCTGTGCGCAACTTCACGTTCCCAACCCCCGGGCGGAACGCGATGCTCTCATCGCAGCGACCGCGCTTGTTCACGGCTTGACGGTTGTCACGCGCAATGTGGGGGATTTCGAACCAACGGGCGTCCCGCTACTCAATCCATGGGACGCCGCATGAATTCTACCTCAGCCGCACCACCGGCGCCGCCTCTGGCGCTTCTTGTGCCTCGGCTTGGGCATCATCGACGTCCGCCGCCTTCGGCATCGCCGCCATCACCTCGATGCCCTTGCCGTGGCAGATGGTGGCGAGGCGCTCGGGCAATTCCTGGTCGGTGACGAAGGTCTGGATCTGGCTGATATGCGCGATGCGGACCGGTGCGCTGCGCCGGAGCTTGGTGGAATCAGCGACCAGCATGACGCTGCGGGCGTTGGCGATGATGGCCTGCGCCACCTGCACCTCGCGATAGTCGAAGTCGAGCAGAGCGCCCTCCTCGTCGATCGCGGACGCCCCGATGATGGCGTAGTCAACCTTGAACTGGCCGATCAGCTGCGTCGCGGTCGAGCCGACCACCGCACCGTCGGCGCGCCGCACCGTGCCGCCGGCGACCACCACCTCGATGCGGGGATGGCGGTAGAGCAGCATGGCGACGTTGAGATTGTTGGTGATGACGAGGAGATCCTCGTGCGAGGTCAGCGCGCTCGCGACCTCCTCGGTCGTGGTGCCGATGTTGATGAAGAGCGAGCAGCCGTTCGGGATCAGCGAAGCGGCCGCGGCTCCAATCGCCTTCTTCTCGTCGGCGGCGACGAACCGCCGCGCCTCATAGGCGAGGTTTTCCACGCCGGAGGCGATGATGGCGCCGCCATGGATGCGCGTCAGCGATCTCCGCTCGCAGAGATCGTTGAGATCCTTGCGGATGGTCTGCGCCGAGACCTCGAACCGGCGCGCCAGCTCCTCGACCATGACGCGGCCCGAGGCTCGCGCGATGTTGAGGATTTCGGCTTGGCGATGAGTCAGTCCGGTCACGGCGATAGCCTTAGGTCAGGAAGCTGCATGGTGCGGCGGTTCGCGCCTTCGGTCAATGCGCGCGCCGATCACGGTTAACGGACGAAGGTCCTCACCACGCCATCGCGGCAGCGAGGCGCGCGAGCAGCGTGGGATCGTCGAAGGCGCTGGCGGAGGCGATAGCCCCGGCGGCGACGAGATCGGCGTGGCTGAGGCTGGTCCGGATGCCGATGGTCGGAATGCCGGCCGCTGCGGCCGATTGCACGCCGGTGCGGGAGTCCTCGAACGCGATCGAGGCCATCGCGCTGGCGCCGGCAAAGCGCAACCCTTCCTGATAAGGCAGCGGATGCGGCTTGCCGTGCAACAGCTCGGCGCCGATTACGAGCGCCTTGAAGCGGTCCGTGATGCCGAGGCCGGACAGCAGCATCTCCGCATTGAGCCGCGGGGCGTTGGTCACGGCAACCATGGGAATACCGGCCGCATCCGCCCTGTCGAGCAGCGCCATCAGGCCCGGCAGCGGTTCGATCTGCCCAGCGACGAGCTCGCGGAAGACTTCCTCCTTCTCATCTAGGATCAAGGCACGCCGTTCCGGCGCCTCGTCGGGCAGAAAGCGCTCGCCGATCGATATATTCGCGAAACCTTGCAGCTCCCTGGAGAAGCGCGCGTGATCGAAGACATGGCCGCGAGGGCCGAACACCTGATTGAAGGCCTTCAGGTGCAGCGGATCGGTGTTGGCGAGCGTACCGTCGATGTCGAACAGCAACGCCCTGCCGATAGCCTCGATCATGTCCGTACTTTCCCGAATATATGACGCATCAGTACGAAAGCCGTATCAATACAGCGGCAATCGCGCAATGACGCACGTGAATGACCACGACGCGACACTCGACAAAGTCGCGCGCGGCTGCAACACTCCATGCAAGATCAAAAAGGAGGAAACGATGACGATCAACCGACGCGATCTGGCTCTCTCGACTCTTGCTGTCTCCACTCTTGCAGTCTCAGCGCTCACGACACCGGCGCTGGCAGCCTCGGCGGACGAGGAGGCCGTGGCGAAAAAGGTCGAGGCGTTCCGTCTCGCCCAGATGGCGGCCGATCCCAAGGCGCTCGGCGCGCTCTGCGCCGACGAGGTGAGCTACAGCCATTCTAGCGGCAAGGTCGAGGACAAGGCGACTTTCGTCACCAACGCCACCGACGGCAAATCCAAATTCCTGTCGATCGAGTACAAGGACCCGACCATCAAGGTTGTCGGCCCCGCTGCGATCGTGCGTTTCCACTGGGTGGCGGAACAGGAGATGGCCGCCGATGGGAAAAAAGTGCCGACCAACCTTCACATCCTGATGAACTGGCAGAAGCAGGGCGACGACTGGAAGCTGCTCTCACGAGCGGCGACGAAGTTGTGATTGACGGTGTCATTCCGGGACGCGCCAAAAGGCGCGGGCCCGGAATGCGTTCGTCGACATTCTCTGCGGCAAAATGGATTCTCAGATGCGCAATTGCGCATCGTAGCTCGCGCTACGCGCGCTCCGGAATGACAGCTGCGCTTACGCCGCTTCCTTCACATCACCGTTAACCAGCTTGCGCGCGGCGCGCTCGGCTTCGCGCGCGTTGCGGAAGAGCTGGCCTTCGAGACGGTTGAATTGGTGGGACGAGGCGAAGAAGCAATAGCCGCCCTGGCCACGAACAACGATTCCCGCGGTCTCTGAATTAACTTCGATGATGTAGCTGTCCGGCATGGCCCGTAGATTCCTCAGTGCGGGCAAATAACGGCAGCTCTGCCCAAAGGTTCCTAGGGCATATGAGGCCGTTTCCACCCCGAATCGACAGGCAACTGAGTACGCCGGGACCTCATCCGTTTTATGACTGGTTCTTGGCAAAGCCGCGGCGTCGTGACTCAGTCGCGCCGCGTTTGGCGGTGCCGCACGCATCAGACAGATGAGGCGCAACGCCGCGCGCGATTACGTCGCGATCGCGGTGTCGGTCGGGCGAACCGGCTGCGGGCGGCCGTGCTCGTCGATCGAGACGTAGGTGAAATTGCCGTCGGTGACGAGGAACGGTTGCTGCTCGCCGCGGCGTAGCGCCCACGCTTCCAGATGCACGGTGATGGAGGTACGCCCGACGCGGACGAGGTGGGCGTGAACCGACACGAGATCGCCGACATAGACAGCCTTGCGGAAATTCATCGCCTCGATGGCGACGGTCACCGTGCGCGACTTCGCGACCTTTGACGCAAACACGCCGCCGCCGACGTCCATCTGGCTGAGCAGCCAGCCGCCGAAGATGTCGCCGTTTGCGTTGGTGTCGGCAGGCATCGCCAGCGTGCGGATGCAGAGATCGCCGCCCGGCCCCGCATTGGCTTGTTCGTTCATGCCTCTCTCACTCGAAGATTGCTCACTTGAAACTGCTCACTTGAAATTGTCCCAGCCCGGATCCGGCGCAAAGCGCTCGCCGAATCTTCCGGCCAGCGCGCGCAAGGTGGATACGACGTGATCCACGCCACGCGTGCGCGCATAGTGCAACGGACCGCCACGGAACGGTGCATAACCGGTGCCGAAGATCATGGCGCCATCGACCATGTCGGCATCATCGACGATACCCTCGCGAAGCGCCGCAACGCAGACGTTGGACATCGGCAGCACCAGGCGGTCGATCATCTGGTCGGTGACGCGCGGACCGGTCTCGGGCAACGGCGCCTTCTCGGCCTTGCCCTCGCGCCAGACGTAAAAGCCCTTGCCGGTCTTGCGGCCGAGTTCGCCCTTCGCAACCTTCTCGCGCAGCCAGGCCGGGGTCGGCGGCAGCAGATCGCCGAACTTGGTGCGCAGCATGTCGCCGACATCGAGACAAATGTCGAGCCCGACCTGGTCGGCCAGTTCGATCGGCCCCATCGGCATGCCGAACTGCTCCGCGGCAGCGTCGATCAGGCGCTGGTCGATCTTCTCGTCCAGCATCACCATCGCTTCCAGCATGTAGGGCGTCAGCGCGCGGTTGACTAAGAAGCCCGGCGAGCTCCTCACCGATAAAGGCAGCCGATCGATCGCGCCGACGAAGGCGAGTGCCTGCTTCAGCACCTGCGCATCGTTGCCGTCATGGCTGACGACTTCGACCAGTTGCAACCGCGACACCGGGTTGAAAAAGTGAAGGCCGACCAGCCGCTCCGGCCGCGCCAGCGTGGTGCGCAAATCCTGGAGCGGAATGCTCGACGTGTTGGTCGCGAGAATCGCGCCCGGCTTCATCCGCGGCTCGAGAGCGGCATAGACCTTCTGCTTGAGCTCGAGCTTCTCCGGGACCGCCTCGATGATGAGATCGGCGTTGCGGGCGCCCTCCCCGGCCACGTCGGGGATCAGGCGATCGAGCGCGTCGCGCACCTCGGTCGGCTTGCGGATGATCTTGCCATAGAGCTCGGCGGCGCGCTTGACCGCGCCCGCAATCGGCTCCGCCTTCATGTCGGCGAGCGAGACGCGCAGCCCCTGCCCCGCGCACCAGGCCGCGATGTCGCCGCCCATGGCGCCGGCGCCAATGACATGGACATGCTTGATCGTGTTGCCGGAGCCTGCCGCCTTCTTCATCTGCTCGCGCAGGAAGAACACGCGGATCAAATTCTGCGCAGTCGGCGTCACCATCAGCTTGGCGAACGAGGCCTGCTCTGCCTTGAGCATCGCGGCCTTGCGGCCGCCATGGGTCTCCCAGAGATCGATCAAGGCATAGGGCGCCGGATAATGCTCGCGGGACGCGGCCTTCGCGGCCTCCGAGCGCATGCGCCTGGCCAGCAGCCCGCGCACCGGGCCGAAATTGGCTGCGCGCGTGAGCATCCCCGGCCGTACCCGCTTTAGCCGGCCAAACAGTGCGTCCTTCACCGCATTGCGAACGTGGCGCTCCTGCGTCACGGTGTCGACGAGGCCGAGCGATTTGGCGCGGCGGGCATCGATAGTGCGGCCGGTCAGCATCAGGGCCATCGACTGGGTCGGATTGACCAGCGCGGTGAAGCGCGCGGTGCCGCCGAGACCGGGATGTAGCCCCAGCATCACCTCAGGGAAGCCGAAGCGGGCGCCGTCGATGGCGATGCGCGACTGGCAGGCCAGCGCGACTTCGAGCCCGCCGCCGAGGCAGAATCCATGGATCACCGCGACCGTCGGCAGCTTCAGCGCTTCCAGATGGTCGACCACCGCATGGGCCGCGCGGATCCGCGTCTCGACCATCCCGGCATCAGCGACGCCGCGAAATTCGTTGACGTCAGCGCCAGCGATGAAGCCGGACGGCTTTGCGGAGCGGATCACGAGGCCGGCAGGGCGCTCGGTCTCGATCGCCGCCAGCACGGCGTCGAACTCCTCCATCACGTCCGAGGACAGCGTGTTGGCGCTGGCGTAAGTGCGGTCGAACAGCAGCCAAGCGACGCCGTCGGCGTCGCGCGTCAGCTTGAAGTGGCCGTAAGGACTGTCAAGCGCGGGCTTGGGCCCGAGCTCCAGCACGCGGTCGCCGAGCGCGGTCATGATCCTGGAATCCATGGTCACACCGCCTCGATCAGCATGGCGCCGCCGAGCCCGCCGCCGATGCATTCGGTGGCAACGCCGCGCCGCGTGCCGAGCCGCTTCATGGTGTTGACGAGATGCAGCACGATGCGATTTCCGGAGGTACCGACGGGATGCCCGAGCGAGATAGCGCCGCCATCGACATTGAGTTTTTCGCGGTCGATCTCACCGGCAGCGCCGTCGAGCCCCAAAATCTCGCGGCAGAACTTGTCGTCATTCCAGGCGGCAAGGCAGCCGAGCACCTGGGTGGCAAACGCCTCGTTCAGCTCCCAGGTCTCGACGTCCTGGATGGTGAGATCGTTGCGCTTCAGGAGCGGCGTCGCCGACATCACGGGACCGAGACCCATGATGCTTGGGTCAAGTGCGGCCCAGTTGCTGTCGACGATGACCGCCTTCGGCGCCAGCTTGTGCCTGGCGACCGCTTCGTCGGAAGCCAGGATCACCCAGGACGCGCCGTCGGTAATCTGAGAGGAATTGCCGGCAGTGACCTGGCCCCAGGGACGCTCGAACACCGGCCTCAGTTTTGCCAGCGACTCGGCCGTCGAGTCCGGACGCACGCCATCGTCATGGTCGAAGAATTTTCCGTCGCGGGAGAACGCGGTTTCGACTTCGCCCTTGAGAAAACCTTCCGCCTGCGCATGCGCGAGCCGGCGATGGCTCTCGGCGGCATAGGCATCGGACTGCGCGCGGGTGATGCCGAAGAGATGGCCGACGACTTCGGCCGTCTGGCCCATGTTCAGGTCGGTAATCGGATCGGTCAGCCCGCGCTCCAGGCCGATGACCGGCTTGAGATAGCGCGGCCGCAGCTTGAAGGCGGCAGCGAGCTTCGCGGCGACGCCCTTGGCGGTGGCGAGGCCGGCGAACCAGCGTACGCCGGAATTGGGCCAGACCAGCGGCGCGTGGCTAAGCGCCTCGGTGCCGCCGGCGAGAATCATGTCGGCATGGCCCTCGCGGATGTAGCGGTAGGCGGTGTCGATCGACTGCATGCCCGAGCCGCAATTGATCTGCACGGTGAAGGCGACCATGTCCTCGCCCATGCCGAGCCGGAGCGCGGCGACGCGGGCCGGGTTCATTTCGTCCGCGATCACGTTGACGCAGCCGAGGATGACCTGGTCGAAGGTATCAGGCGGAAACGGCTGGCGCGCCAACACCGGCCGGCCGCATTGCACGGCGAGGTCGACCGGCGTGAACGGCCCCGGCCCCGAACGCGCCTTCAAAAACGGCGTCCGGCTGCCGTCGACGATGAAAACCGGTCGTGCCATCAGCTCGCCGCCCTCTGTTCACCGAGTTCCTGGAAGAACTGATGCACGTCGCCGGTTTTCTTGTAAATCGGCGACAGCGCCTCCGGCGCAAAATCGTCGACATCGATCACTTCAGTGACGGCTTCGCGGGCCGCGGCCAGCTGCTCGCCTTCGGCCTGCGTGATCACACCCTTGGCCACCGCATCCTTCCAGTCGCTCATATGCGCCGCGCGCATTCGCCTGGCGATGGCGTCCGTACCTGCGACCAGGTTGAACGCACGCTCCAGCCGGGCGAAGCCGCCATCGTCGTCGACATAAGCGAGGTCGGGCGTGAGGCGGTCGCGCGCGGCCGACGGCTCCAGCACCAAGCTCGCGCATTGATGCACAACCCGGTCCGAGGGACCCAGCACGCGGGCGCCGAATGGCTGGACCACGAATTTGAGGATGCCTGCGACGAAGCGGTTCGGCAGATTGGCGAGAATCTCCGCAAGCCGGTTCTCGATGGTCCGAAAGCCCGTCGCCATGCACCATTCGAGCGCGGCAAAGTCCTCCTTCTGCCGGCCCTCGTCCTGCCAGCGTTTGAGCGCGGCCGAGAGCAGGTACAGCTCGGACAGGATGTCGCCGAAGCGCGCCGACAGCATCTCCTTGCGCTTGAGCGCGCCGCCGAGCGTCAGCAGCGCCATATCGGCGCAGAGGGCAAACGCCGCGGAGTAGCGCGAGAGCTGACGATAGAATGGCCTGGCGTCACCGGCGTCGGGTGCAAGCGCGAAGACGCCAAAGCTCCAGCTCCGGCCGAACGCGCGCAAGAGTGTCTCGAAGCTGTGGCCGACATGCTTCCAGAACACCTTGTCGAAGGCAGTGAGCCCGCGCTCGCGATCGGCATCCGCGAGCGCATTCATCTCGTCGAGCAGATAAGGATGGGCGCGGATGGCGCCCTGTCCGAACACGATGAGATTTCGGGTGAGGATATTGGCGCCCTCGACGGTGATGCCGACAGGGACGGCACGGTGGAGATTGCCGAGATAGTTTTGCGGACCGTCGATCACGGCCTTGCCGCCATGGATGTCCATGGCGTCGTCGACCGCGATGCGCATCCGCTCGGTCGCGTGCAGCTTCATGATGCCGGAGATGACGGCGGGATGGATCCCGGCGTTCAGCGCGGCGCATGTGAGCCGGCGGGCCGCATCGAGCTGATAGGCGGTCGCGACGATGCGGGCGAGCGGCTCCTCGACGCCCTCGAATTTGGAGATCGAGATGCCGAACTGCTCGCGGATGCGGGCATAGGCGCCGGTGGTGCGGGCGGCATAGGCGGCGCCGGCGGCGGAGAGCGACGGCAACGAGATGCCGCGGCCGGCGGCGAGCGCCGTCATCAGCATCTTCCAGCCCTGCCCCAGCCGCGCCTGGCCGCCGATGACGTAGTCGAGCGGAATGAAGACGTCGCGGCCCCAATTCGGGCCGTTCTGGAAGACCTGCATCGACGGCAGATGGCGCTTGCCGATTTCGACGCCCGGAAGGTTGGTCGGGATCAGCGCCACGCTGATGCCGAGCTCTTCCTGGCTTCCCACCAGATGATCGGGGTCATAGGCCTTGAAGGCGAGACCAAGCAGCGTCGCGACGGGACCGAGCGTGATGTACCGCTTGTGCCAGTTGAGCTTCAGACCCAGCACCTCCTGACCCTCGAAGGTGCCCTTGCAGATGACGCCGGTGTCGACCATCGAGGCGGCATCAGAGCCGGCCTCGGGGCTGGTGAGGCCGAAGCAGGGAATGTCGCGGCCGTCGGCAAGACGCGGCAGCCAGCGCTGCTGCTGCTCCTTGGTGCCGAAGTGCATCAGGAGTTCGCCAGGGCCTAACGAGTTCGGCACCATCACCGTCACCGCGGCGGCAATCGAGCGGGTCGAGATCTTGCGCACCACTTCCGAGTGCGCATAAGGCGAGAAGCCGAGGCCGCCGAACTCCTTCGGAATGATCATGCCGAAGAATTTTTCGCGCTTGATGAAGTGCCAGACATCGGGCGGCAGGTCGCGCCATTCCCAGAAGATCTTCCACTCGTCGAGCATGGCGCAGAGCTCATCGACGGGGCCGTTGAGGAAGGCCTGCTCCTCTTCGGTCAGCGTTGCCTGTTTGACCTTCAGCAGCTTCGACCAATCAGGGTTGCCGGTGAAGAGATCGGCGTCCCACCAGACGTCGCCGGCCTCCAGCGCCTCCCGCTCGGTGTCCGACATCGCCGGCAGCACGCCGCGCGCCCAGGAGAAGATCGGCTTTGTCAGGCTGTCGCGGCGGAAGCTCATGGCGGACCTCATGCATCGGCGCGGTGATCGGGCATTTTAGCGGAAAGTGGCCGGCGGCGGTGAACACTTCACCTGCGAAAAGACGCGAATTGACGCGGCCGGGCAGCCGCCCAGGGCCATAACGGCCGAGGCGTGGTGGCAGTTCCGGGAGTACGGAGGTCGGCCGATCTAATCCGGCCGCACCATCTCGAACATATTTTCCGGCTTGATCTCGAAATAATCACCGCTGCGGCCGGCGCGGACGATCGGGCGGGCGGCGGCGGTCTGGTAGACGCCGTCCTTGATCATAGCCTTGTCGATGTGAACGGCAACGACCTCGCCGAGCGTCAGCCAGGCATTGGCCTCCTTGCCGTCGGCGCCCTTGAGCCGGACGATGTCGGACACCTTGCACTCGAAGGCGACGGGACTCTCGCCGACGCGCGGCACGTTGACGAGCCTGCCGGGCACAGCGGTGAGGCCGGCGACCTCGAACTCGTCAACCTCAGGGCCAACGTGCGCCGCCGTCGCGTTCATGTGCCTCGCCAGGTCCATGGTGGCGAGATTCCAGACGAACTCACCGGTCTGCTGGATGTTCTCGACCGTGTCCTTCCAGTTGGTGGAGGAGAAGCCGATGATCGGGGGGACATAGCAGAACGCGTTGAAGAAGCTGTAGGGGGCGAGATTGACGTGGCCTTTGGTGTCGCGCGACGAAATCCAGCCGATCGGCCGCGGCGCGACGATGGCGTTGAAGGGATCGTGCTTGAGGCCGTGGCCCTTGGCGGGCTCGTAAAAGTGCAGGTCTTTGTCGGTCACGCGCTTGCTTCTCCACTGCCCGTCGTTCCGTGGCGGTCCGCAGGACCGAACCCGGAATCTCGAGATTCCGGGTTCGCGCTTTGCGCGCCCCGGAACGACGGCAGATCCGCTTATAGGGGGAAATTCCTGGGCGCGTCAGTGCCGCGGGGACAATCCCGCGATGACGAAATCGATCATCTGGTCGATGGTCGGGCCCGGCTTGGTAGCGCACTGGGCGATCATCTGGGGGTGGAAAAAGCGCATCATCGCCGTGCAGGCGCACAGCGCGGCCAGTTGCAGGTCCGGCGCCTCGAACTCGCCGGAGGCCACGCCTTGCGCGATCATCTGGCCGATGACTCCGGCAATGCATTCCATGTGGTTGACGCAGACGTCCCAGTCCTCCTGCATCGCGATCTCGACCATCTCGTGCAGCTTATTGTCGCCGACATAGCGCTCGGTGTTCATGCGATGGATGGTGGTGAGCAGCTCACGGAAGCGCGGCAGCACCGGACCGGGCCTCGCCACGATCCGCTGCGCTTCCAGCTCGACCTCGCCCATCAGCGAGCGGGCCACCGCCTGATGAATCGCCTTCTTCGATTCGAAGAAACGATAGACGTTGGCGGGGCTCATCTTGAGCTCCTTGGCGATGTCGCCGACCGTGGTCTTGAGATAGCCGATCTGGCGGAACAGCCGCTCAGCCACCTCGAGAATACGATCCCGGGTGTCGCCTTCGATATGTTCCGAAACCAGTGTCATCTGTCAGGACTCGTCAATCAGCAGTTTATCTTCACTTATTCAGCCGCCTCAGCAAGCGGAATTGCGTGCTGGTCATCGCTCCCATGCTGCGGCGCGGCAGGCTGCTCAGGCGTGCCCGCCTCATCCAGGCTCTTGCGGAACCAGAGGGCGTAGAGGCCCGGCAGGTACAGCAGCGTGAGGAAGGTCGCAACGAACAATCCGCCCATGATGGTGATGGCCATCGGCCCCCAGAACGCCGAGCGCGACAGCGGGATCATGGCGAGGATGGCGGCGAGCGCCGTCAGCACCACCGGGCGGGCCCGGCGGACGGTGGCCTCGACGATCGCCTCGCGGCGGGTCAGGCCGTGCGAGACGTCGGTCTCGATCTGATCGACCAGGATCACGGCGTTGCGCATGATCATGCCGGCGAGCGCGATCAGGCCGAGCAGCGCCACGAAGCCGAACGGGGCGTTGGCGATGTTGAGCCCGAAGGAGGCGCCGACAATGCCGAGCGGCGCGGTGAGGAACACCAGGATCAGGCGCGAGAAGCTCTGCAGCTGGAACATCAGCAGCGTCAGCATCACCATGACCATCAGCGGGAAGAGAATGAAGATCGAGGCGTTGCCCTTGGCGGATTCCTCGAACGCGCCGCCCGCCTCGATGCGGTAGGCCGGCTCGAGATTGTCCTTGATCGCCTTCAGCTTCGGCGCGATCTGGCCGGTGACGTCGGGCGCCTGCACGCCGTCGACGACGTCGGAGCGCACGGTGATCGCCATGTCGCGGTTACGCCGCCACATGATCGGCTCCTCGTGGGCATACTCGATCTTGGCGATCTGCTGCAGCGGCACGGCAACGCCGTTGCGCGAGGTGATGGTGAGATCGCCGACTGCGCCGAGGTCGAGCCGCTCGGACGACACGGCGCGCGCGACCACGCCGACCTTCTCGATGCCGTCGCGCACGGTCGTCACCTGTGAGCCCGAGATCAGCATCGACAGCGCCTGCGACACGTCCTGCGGGGTCAGGCCCATGGCGCGGGCGCGGTCCTGGTCGACGACGAGCTTGAGGTAAGGCGACTGCTCGTTCCAGTCGAGCTGGACGTCCTTGACGCTCTTGTTCTGCCGCATGACGTCGCGGACCTGGTAGGCGATCTCGCGCACCTTGTTGGCGTCGGGTCCGATGACGCGAAACTGCACGGGAAAACCAACGGGAGGACCGAAATTGAAGCGGTCGACGCGCACGCGGGCTTCGTTGAGCGCGCCGTCGGCGACGGCGTTTTCAAGCTTGGCCTTAATGCGCTCGCGCGCCTCGACGCCCTTTGCGACGATGACGATTTCGGCAAAAGCCTCGTTCGGAAGCTGCGGATTGAGGCCGAGCCAGAAGCGCGGCGAGCCCTGCCCGACATAGGCCGTGTAGGTCTCGATGTCCTTGTCGTCCTTGAGCATGGTCTCGGCCTTCTTCACCGCCTTTTCCGTGACGTTGAAGGCGGTGCCCTCGGGCAGGCGAAGCTGGAGGAACAGCTCCGGGCGCTCGGACAGCGGGAAGAACTGCTGCTGGACGTGGCCGAATCCGACGATCGAGGCGATGAAGACGCCGACGGTCGCAGCCACCACCGTAATGCGGTGGTTGACGCACCACTGCACGATGGCGCGCAGGCCCCGATACATGCGGGTCTCGTAGACCGCGTGCGGATCGTGATTGTGGTGCACCTTGATGTTGGGCAGCAGCATGACGCCGATATAGGGCGTGAAGATCACCGCCACGAACCAGGACGCGACCAGCGCGATCGCCACGATCCAGAAGATGCTGCCGGCATATTCGCCGACCGCGGAATTGGCAAAGCCGATGGGGAGGAAGCCAGCGGCCGTGACCAGCGTTCCCGTGAGCATCGGAAACGCAGTGGACTCCCAGGCAAAGGACGCCGCACGCATGCGGTCCCAGCCCTGCTCCATCTTCACCACCATCATCTCGACAGCGATGATGGCGTCATCCACCAGCAGGCCGAGCGCGATGATCAGCGCACCCAGCGTGATGCGGTGAAGGTCGAGCGACATCGTGTTCATGACGACAAAGACGATACCGAGCACCAGCGGCACCGACAACGCGACCACGATGCCGGTGCGCCAGCCGAGTGCCAGGAACGACACGAACAACACGATCACCAGCGCTTCCATAAAGGAGTGCACGAATTCGCTGACGGCGTGCTCGACCACCTTGGGCTGGTCGGCGATCAGCTTGATGTCGACGCCCTGCGGCACCGCCTTCATGAATTCAGCCGTCGCCTTCTCGACCTCCTTGCCGAGATCGAGGATGTTGGCGCCCTTGGCGGTGACGACGCCGATGCCGATCGCGGCCTTGCCTTCCTGGCGCACGATGAAGCTCGGCGGGTCGACGTAACCATGGGTGACGGTGGCGATGTCGCCGAGGCGGAACACGCGACCATTGCTCTCGACCGGAGTTTCGGCGACGGCCTTGGCGCCGTCGAGCGCACCGGTCACGCGCAGCGGCACGCGTTGAGAGGAGGTCTCGACCGTGCCGGCCGGCGTCACGTTGTTCTGCTTGGCGAGCGAATCGAACAGCGCCTGCGGCGTGATGCCGAGAGTGGCGAGCTTGGCATGGCTGAACTCGACGAAGATGCGCTCATCCTGGTTGCCGTAGACGTCGACCTTGGTCACGCCCGGCACCTTCAGGAGGCGCTGACGGAAACCCTCCGAGACCTTCTTGAGCTGGGCGTAGTCGGCGCCGTCGCCGGTCATCATGTAGAGGATGGAATCGACGTCGGAGAACTCGTCGTTGACGACGGGTCCCAAAATCCCCGAGGGCAGCTGGCCCTGCACGTCGGCCAGCTTCTTGCGCAACAGATAAAAGAGATACGGCACGTCCTTCGGCGGCGTGGAATCGCGGAAGGTCACCTGGAGCGCGGTGAAGCCCGGCTTGGAATAAGTCTGGACCTTCTCGAAGTAAGGCAGCTCCTGGATCTTCTTCTCGATGGGATCGGCGACCTGCGCCTGCATTTCCTGCGCGGTCGCGCCCGGCCACAGCACGGAGACGTTGACCACCTTCACCGTGAAGAAGGGATCCTCGGCGCGGCCGAGCTTCTGATAGGAGAAGAACCCGGCGACGCCGAGAATGAGCATCAGGAACAGGATCAGCGTCGGATGGCTGACGGCCCAGGCCGAAAGATTGAAGCGCTTCATCGCACTCTCCAAAGAGATCCGGTTGCAAAAAAACGACAGCCACTCTGTTAAACGCGTCGTCGCGAGGCAGCGAAGCAATCCAGGGGGCTGGGCAGGTTCTGGATCGCTTCGCCGCTTCAGCCAAAGCATTTGCGCTTGGGCCGAAACTCACCTCACACGACGTAACTCGTAAGCGAGACTTAAAAGGACAGTGACGAGACGATCCGCACCCTCTGGCTTGGATCGAGCTTCTGCACACCGAGAGCGACGATCTTGGCGCCCTCTTCGACACCGCCGGTGATGACGACGTCGTTGCTCTCATAGGACTTCACCGCGACCGGCTTCAGCGCGACCGCACCGTTGTCGTCGACGACGTAGAAGGACGGCTTGCCGCCTTCGTTGAACAGTGCCGACAGCGGCAGCCGCGCAACGCGCTCGGTTGCGGCGTCCGACAAGGTCAGCGTCGCGGTCATGCCGAGCGAGACTTTGTCGTCGGCCTCGGGTAGCGAGAACTTCGCGAGATAGGTGCGCGTGGCAGGATCCGCGGTGGGCGCGATCTCGCGCAGCTTGGCTGTATATTTCTTGCCCGGCTCCGACCAAAGAGTGACACTGGCGGCGCCCGATTTGGCACGTCCGACCAGCGTCTCAGGGATCGCGACGACCGCTTCCTTTTCGGCAAAGCGGGCGACACGGATCGAGGTCTGGCCCGCGGAGACCACCTGGCCAGGCTCGATCAGCGTTGCGGTGACGACGCCACGGGCGTCGGCGTTGAGCGTCGCGTAGGAAAGGGAATTCTTGGTCAGTTCAACCGAGCGCTCGGCCCGGTTCAGGCGGGCGCGGGCCTCATCGGCGGCGGCGCGGCTCGAATCCAGCTGCGCATCGGTGGTCCAACCCTTGGCCTTCAAATCCTTGGCGCGCTGCTCGGCGGCGGCGGCCTGAGCCAGCACGCCGGTCGCAGCGCTCTGCTCGGCGACGGCCTGCTCGGCCTGGAGCTTCAGGTCGACCTCATCGAGGGTCGCGAGGGGCTGACCGATCTCGACGGTCTGGCCGACTTCGACGAGACGCTTGGCGACCTTGCCGGCGACCCGAAAGCCCAGATCGCTCTCGATCCGCGGCCTGATGGTGCCGACGAAGCTGCGCTCGGGCTTTTCGGCATCGTAGTGGGCGGTGGCGACGAGAACCGGCCGCGGCGGCTCCGCCTTTTCAGCGACGGTGTCATTGCACCCAGCGAGAGCGGCAGCCATCAACGCCAGCGAAACACCGGCGAAGAGCTTGGAATAGCTGGACAAAACGGTTCGGACGAACATCGGAGGACACTCCCTCGGCTGCAATGAGAGGAATGTCGACTAATCACTGATAAAAGTCAATAATCGTCAGTCATCAGGAAAGCGTGATCGTTAAGGGGTGGTAAGAATGACAGTCAGCTCTAACGGAGCGGGACGCCACAATGTTATTGGTCCCGCCGGAGGTCCTTATGGCGAAGCCATCACGCGATAGTACTCGGGAAGATCGACGGCAACTCCGAGCGCGGGGGCTCCGGCCGATCGAGACTTGGGTCCCGGATGTTACCTCAGCATCATTTCGGGCGGAGGCACATCGGCAGTCGCTTGCCGTCGCCACGAGCACTGGTGCCGATGAGGATCAGGCGTTCATCGATGCCGTTTCTGATTGGCGCGGGGACATCGAGCCTAAATAGCCAGTGGATAGATTCTGCCGTCGCTATCCATCTGGCCACTGACGTAGAAACCTCCAGATAGATGGTGGGCACGGCGCGCGAAGAACGCGCCTTTGCCCACCCTACGCAACTAGCCCCTCACCGCCCCTGCTCGACAAACTCGTGCTTGCTGTCGTGGCCGCCGATGAAGACCAGGATGCCGGCGATCAACGGCAGCACCGCGAGCACGAGCAGTCCGGTCGAGGTCTGGCCGGTGGCTTCCTTGACCCAGCCGATCAGATACGGCCGACCGAAGCCGGCGAGATTGCCGATCGAGTTGATCAAGGCGATGGCGCCGGCCGCCGCCGTGCCGGACAGCCAGGCGGTCGGCAAGGTCCAGAACACGCCGAAGCAGCAGAACACGCCGATCGCGGCGATTGTCAGCACGATCATCGTCAGGGTGGGGTCGGTGAGATAGCTGGAGACGCCGAGCGCGAGGGCGGTGAGCAGCAACGGCGCGCCGACATGCATCACGCGCTCGCGCGTGGCATCGGAATGCCGAGCCCACAGGATCATCGCGATGGTGCCGAACAGATACGGGATCGCGGTGACAAATCCGGTCTGGGCGTTGGTGAGGCCGAACGCCTTGACGATCTGCGGCAGCCAGAACTGCATGCCATACAGCGCCCCGACGAAGCCGAAATAGACCAGGCTCAGCATGATCACCTTCGGTGAGGTCAGCGCTTCACTAAGCGACAAATGCTTCACCGCCTGCTTGGCCGCGATCTCGGCATCGAGCTTGGTCTTGAGCCAGGCCTTCTGCTCGGCCGAGAGCCAATCCGCCTTCTCCGGCCTGTCGGTGAGATAGAACCAGGTGACGATGCCGAGCAGCACGGAGGGAATGCCCTCGATGATGAACAGCCACTGCCAGCCCTTCAGGCCCATGGCGCCGTCGAGCCCGAGCAGCAGGCCCGAGACCGGTGCGCCGATCACGGTGGAGACCGGCACGGCGATGGCGAAGGCCGCGAGGAAGCGGGCGCGATATTCGGCCGGATACCAATAGGTGAGATAGAGAATGATGCCGGGGAAGAAGCCGGCCTCGGCGACGCCGAGCAGGAAGCGCAGCACGTAGAAGCTCGTGACGCCGCTCGTGAGCGCCATCAGCGCCGAGATGATGCCCCAGGTCACCATGATGCGGGCGATCCAGCGGCTGGCGCCGAACTTCTCCAGCGCCAGATTGCTCGGCACCTCGAAGATGAAATAGCCGATGAAGAAGATGCCGGCGCCCCAGGAGAAGATCAGCGGCGTGAATTTCAGCTCGGCATTCATGGTCAGCGCGGCGAAGCCGAGATTGACGCGGTCGAGATAGGAGAAGAAGTAGGCCAGCACCAGGAACGGGATCAGGCGCCACGAGATGGCGCGGATCGTCGAGGTCTCGATTTCCGACTTGGCTGCGCCGGTCGAACCGGCATAGGTCGTAGTCTGGCTCATGGCTTCCCCCGGGGTTGTTGCTTTTATGGGCTGATGCGGGGTTTTGAGGATCGCCGCGAAAGAGTCAATGGAGCAAGCAATGCATCAGGCGCAACCGGTCAAACCCATTGCGCCGCTTCGGACATCGCTGATCCGCGCCGGGCTGGCGCTGGTCGTGATCGCATGTGGATTGTCGTTGCGCTGGTACGGCTTTCCGCTCGGGCTCCCCGCCTTCGTGGTGAAGTATGGCGGCTCGCTGCTATGGGCGACCATGGTGTTTCTGCTGGTCGGGGTTTTACTGCCACGGCTGTCACGGACACAGATCGCAGCCATCGCGGCGGCGATCGCGATCGCTGTTGAGTTTTCCCGGCTCGTCCATACGCCATGGCTCGATGCGTTCCGGCTAACGACGGCCGGTGCGCTGCTGCTGGGGCGCATCTTCTCGCCGTGGAACTTGCTGGCTTATGCGGCCGGGATCGCGTTCGGCGTTTGGATTGATCGGCTCGCCAGGGTGCGTAGGGTGGGTTAGCGTAGCGTAACCCACCACTGTTTGTCTCCGCGGAAGTGAAAGAGGTGGATTACGCTTCGCTAATCCACCCTACAGACCGACGAGGGCGCATCTCACTCCGCCAATTGAAACTTCTCAAAATGATCGAGTTCCTCCTCGATCTTCCGTTTCAGCTCCTTGCGCCGCACGGTCTTCTTCCCCTCGCCGACCCAGGTCCATTTCTGCATCAACAGCTTCTTCGCCTGGCGGTCGGTCTTCAGATCGAGCGCGGCGACGATCTCATCGCCGACCAGTACGGGCAGCGCGAAATAGCCGAGCTTGCGTTTGGCCTTCGGCACATAGGCCTCGAACAAATGGTTGTAGCCGAAAATGAGATTGGTGCGCTTGCGCTGGATGATCAGCGGATCGAACGGCGAGAGGATGTGGACGAGATCTGGCGGCGCGCGCTCGCCCGGCGCGAGCGCAGCCGGCGGTGCCCAGTGCTCCTGCTTGCCGGCACCGTCGATGGCGGCAGGCACGAGCTCACCACGGCGGACGCGCGAG
The DNA here is from genome assembly GCF_055811835.1 of Bradyrhizobium sp. WSM4874. Lineage (NCBI taxonomy): Bacteria > Pseudomonadati > Pseudomonadota > Alphaproteobacteria > Hyphomicrobiales > Nitrobacteraceae > Bradyrhizobium > Bradyrhizobium sp. WSM4874. Next base: position 58,070 of record NZ_JBVVPR010000008.1, on the reverse strand, counting down.
CCGATCAGGGCAGCCACCGCCGGTTTACGCGGCGCGTCGAGATGGCAGACCGAATCGAGGCTCACGACACCCTGCGATCGCAGCGCGCGATCGAGCAGATAGATCGTGATGTCCCTTGTCGACGCCGGCTTCGGCAGCCTGTCCCAGCCGAAATGGCGCGTCATCAGCTCATAGGTCTTGAGCATGCCCTGGCGCTCGCTGATGGTCACGGCACCCGTATAGAAGGCGAGCTGCAACGCCCGCTTCGAGGGCTTTCGGCTTTGCCAGAGATGCTCCTTCTCGGTGAGCACGTCGTCCTCGATGTCGCGGATCGTCAGCGGGCCGGCGCGCACCAGCCGCATCACCTTGCGCATGTCGGCAGGCTTCACCGAGGCGAACCATTTGTGCCCCTCACGCCGGTGCTCGCGCATTGCCGGCAGGAAGAAGCGGAAGTCGCCGGCCGGCACATAAGAGAGCGCATGCGTCCAATATTCAAAGACGCTCTTGTCGACGCTCTGGGCGTGGCGCAGGTCGGCGCGGCGGTAGGACGGGATCCGGCTGAACAGGATGTGGTGATGGCAGCGCTCGATCACATTGATGGTGTCGATCTGCACGTAGCCGAGATGGGCGACCGCGTCGGCGACGGCTTGCGCGCCGTCACCGAACGGCGCGCGCTCGTCCAGCCGCTGGGCATGAAGCCAGATTTGCCGGGCTTGTATCGTGGTGAGTGGAATCGGTTTGGGCGCGCGGGACATTGCGGATGCAGTGTAGCGGGATTCGCATCCAGGCAAGAAGCCGATCCAGGAGCGGACAAGGAAAAACCGCGCTGCCATCTGCTGACAGCGCGGTCGGAAGGTGCGCTACCCGCGCCCTACTTCATCGACATCGCCTTCTGCGCCTTCATGTAATGCATGCAGGCGCTTTTCATCTTGCCGTTGCTCATGTCCGTGTTGGCCATGGCCATTTCCTTGTTCATGGCCGTCTTGGCCGGCGTATCCGCCGTGCCGCCCATCATGGCGGCGGACTTCATCATATTATCGCTGGTGCACGCCATCATCGCGGCCGATGCAGGGGGAATGGCGAACGCAACCAAAGCTGCGGCTGTGAGCAAGATTTTCATCGAAAAGTCTCCTCCGTAAAACGAAACCGGCGTCGTGCCGGCCTTCGCAATTACGTATTCTCTGGCGAAGACGTTTCGTGGAGAAGACAATTTTCTTGCTGCGGTGCGAAGACGGGGGCTCAGCGGCCAGCTTTCGGGGCTTTGGAACGGTCGCCAACACTGCCTGTTGCGACATCGGGTTCGCACGAGGCTTTGCCGCGCTCCTCCGCCTGACAGCGATAGACGTTGCCGGTGAGACGATCGACCAGCCACATGTTCTCGTCGGTCGGCGCTCCAAGCCCGACATAGCGGGAGGTCAGCCCCGTGATCAGAGTCGACAGCAGGATCGCCACCGCGATCATCGCCGCGCCGATGTAAATGGGCATGGAGCTCAGGGACACGGTCCGATCCGGCGGGCCACTGCGATAGAACTGGTAATCACTTGGCCTCGGCACTGGATGGAACTCGGCTCCCTTCGTTGCCCTTGTCGGAGGCTCCGCCCTAGGCGTCCATCTGGCCGAAAAATTGTCCGCAGACAGGCCATCACGCGACGGCTTTGCGACAATCGGTCAGCGCAGGTTTCCCTGAGTGAACCAGACCCCGGCCCCGAGCGGCACCTGGGCGCGGTGGTCCTCAGTGATGCGGATCACGACAGGACTGCGACGGCTCGAACGCTCGCCGGGCAGCGTGCGACCACTCTCTTCACGCGTTAGCGTCCGTCCTCGGAGTGGACCGCGGGTCGGCCCCCCGTGAGCCCGAAACCGCTTGAAATTCGCTGCCGTGGCCCCGGAGGCCCGGCTTCCCCCGTGACCAAGATCACACCAGGGCTTTTGAACCTGCCCTATGCTTGCAGCATCAAATAGCCATCAGGCGTCACAACGAGGATTCGACAATGACTAGTTTCAATAAGTCTTTTGCACTGAAGGCGATGACCCTCTCGGCGGTTCTGTCGATGACGGCCGGCCTGGCCATGGCCGGCGACGGCAATGTCTCTACCAACCAGATCCTGGATGCATTGAAGCCGAAGCCGGCGACCCGCGGCCTGTCCGCAGGCCCGCAGGTCGATCCGGCGGTGCAGGCCAAGGAATCGACGTTCCTGAACACCGTGCGCAACCGCTCGACGCGGTCGCTGTCGACGGGCGAGCGCGAGCAGATTGCCGAGCTCGCCGCGACCAAGCCGAAGATCGATCTGGAGATCCAGTTCGACTACAACTCGGCCGACATCGCCAAGACGTCGGTGCCGTCGGTGCAGGCGCTCGGCAAGGCGCTGTCCGATCCCTCCCTGAAGGGCTCGACCTTCGTGGTCGCTGGCCACACCGACGCGGTCGGCACCGAGGGATACAATCAGGGGCTCTCCGAGCGGCGGGCCGACACCATCAAGAAGTACCTGGTGCAGAACTACGGCCTCACCGGCACTGACCTCGTCACCGTCGGCTACGGCAAGACCAAGCTGAAGGACACCGCCAACGGCGCCGACCCGATCAACCGCCGCGTCCAGGTCGTGAACATGGACACCCAGACCGCGTCGAAGTAATTCTCGTTCATCGCCATAAAGACGCCGCCTGCCGTTCCCCCGGCAGGCGGCGATATCATATCCAGCCTTGGAAGAGCATCAGCCGGTTGAAGGTCTGCATCGTCGTGCCGACGAAGGCCGCCGAGATCGGCAGCATGGCGGCAAAGCCTGCCGCCGCGAGCGCGACATAGGCCCACAACAGCCAGCGTGGCAGACCGCCCCGGCGCAGCACGTAGACCAGTGCGAGCGACGCCACGGTCGCAGCCGGCAGATAGTAATAGATGAAGGCGAGCGTACGCGGCAGCAACGCCCAGGTAAGCCAGCACCCGAAATAGAAGACCGCGATCAGGAACGCATCCCGCCGACGCGCAACGACGAAGTCGCGCAGCACGACGGCGAGCGCGGGCAGCGCCGGCCAGAGCACCAGGGGATTACCGAGGAAGACGATCGCGGAGACATTGTCGTCCGCAGTCTTGTCGAACAGGAACCAGACCGGGCGCGCGAGCAGCGGCCATGACGGCCAGGCGCTCATATAAGTGTGGCCGGCGATGGCAGTGGTGGTGTTGTCGGCGAAGATCCGGCGTTGCGCCTCGACCAAATCCGGCAGCGACACGCCGTAGAGCGGGACGAAGGCCGCAAGATATGTCGCCGCGGGCAGGACGGTGAAGCAGAGCACGACGTGATGTAATCTGAAGTCGGGCCAGAGATCGGGCCGGTACCAATCCCCCGGCTTCGCGTCGGCAAACAGAGTGCGCCAGCCCTGCATCAGGCGGATCACCGCGACGATGACGATGCAGATTCCGAGCGGAAACAGGCCGCTCCATTTGCAGGCCGCAGCACAGCCGAACAGGCTGCCGGCAGCCGCGAACAATGCATGAGGCCGGTCCTTTCGAAAGCCGTGCATGAAGGCGGCAATCGCGAGCAGGCCGAAGCCGAGGGCAAAAATGTCGAGCATCGCGATGCGCGCCTGCACGTACAGCATCTGGTTGCAGCCGGCGATCAGCGCGGCGGCGATCGCAGGCCCTTGCGCGGCGAACAGCGCGAGGCCGCACAGATAGACCGCGACGATCGCGAGCGCGCCGAACAACGTCGCGGGATAGCGCCAGCCCAGCGCGGTGTCGCCGAAGGCCGCGATCGAAAGCGCGATCAGCTCTTTCGCCAATGGCGGATGCATCGGATTGAGCATCGGTTGCGACACCGCTGGTGCCAGCATCTGCCGCGCCGCCGGCACATAGTGCACTTCGTCGAAGACGAACTTCTCCGGCGTCGTCAAGCCGATCAGCAGCGCGAGATGCGCGACCAGGAAAATCGCGACAGCAATCACTGCGCTCCGCGACACCTTCGGAACCGCGGGCAAGTCAAGTTGCGCTTGTGGAGATGTTTTGCGTGGCAAATTTGCGTCACCGCGGAGAATAATAGAGATCGCGGTTTTCATTGAACGCATTCTGCCGCAACTGTCACTAAGCATAACGCAGGTCCCGCGGCGCTTGTGATAATTCCGCCACATCGCAAGCGCGCGTGATCCGGTACGATCAGGGACACATCGATCGGTTGCGAAATGAATTTGCGTTTCTGGCTTTTCTCCACGCTGTTCTCGACTGCCTTGTGCGTGGCCCCTTGCGCCCAGGCGCAGACGCGCGTCGGTGAAGCCGTCGTGATCCAGAATGAAGTGGTTCGCGTAGCCGCGACCACGACGCCGATCAGCGTCGGCGACAGCATGCTCCGTGACGAGACCGTGCGCACCGGCGCCGGCAGTGCGGCGCGCTTCGTGATGGCGGACAGCACCAATCTGTCGCTCGGTCCGAGCGCCACGCTCAAGCTCGACCGCACCGTCTTCAACGACGAGCACAGCTATCGCGACGTCGCGATCCGCATGACGACCGGCGCATTCCGTTTCGTTACCGGACATTCCGAGAAGACCGCCTACAAGATCACGACGCCGCTCGCGACCATCGGCGTGCGCGGCACCACACTCGATATCCTCTCCCAGCGCGGCCGCTCGGTCGTCGTGCTGCAGGACGGCGCCGCAAGTGTCTGCACGACGAGCCAACAGTGCATGCAGCTCACCCAGCCCGGCGACACCGCAATCATCACCTCGACCGGCGGCAAGGTCTCTATCAGTAAAACCAATACGCCGCCCTGGACCTTTGCCGCGACCTGCGCCGCGAGCGCGGGACTGTGCGCGGTGAACCAATATGCGGACGCGTCGCCGACCATCACGCCCGCCGTCCATGACGACGGCATGCTGTGCGGGCGCTGACGATGGAAGTATTCAACGTCAGGCGCTTCATGCTCGCGGGCGTGCTGACCGCCGTGGCCGCGTTTGCGTTTGTCGCGGTCGAGGCCCGTCCGGCGGCAGCCGCCGCGGCGTGCGAGTCCGAGTGCGGAGGGCCGACGCCCACCCCGGCGCCGAGCTATTCCCCGTCGCCGACGCCGACCTACAGCCCCTCGCCCTCGCCCAGCCCCTACCCGTCATCCTCGCCGAGCCCTTATCCGTCCTCCTCGCCGAGCCCGACGCCGACACCGACCGGCGCGGATTCCAGCGGCGGCTCGATCGGCGGCCTCGCCAACCAGCGCTTCAACCAGATGATCACCAACCGGGTGCTCGGCACGGTGCTGCTCGGCGTCAACGAGCAGGTCAATTGCAGCAACTGCGTCAGCGCATTCGGCTCCGCCGGCTCGTTTTCGGCGGGCATCCACGGCCGCAAGGAGCTGACCAATAATCTGTCGCTGCTCGCAGGCATCGCCTACACGCAGTACAGCGAGGGCGGCTACAACATCACCAGCGCGCCGATCGGTGCGTTCGCGCTGCGCTATGACTTCACCGACTGGGGCTCGTCGCGTCCGTTCTTCGACGTCGGCACGATCCTGACGCCGTGGGAGAAGGCGCGTTACACCCGCAGCTACAACACCAGCCTCGGCCCGGTGAGTGTCACGAGTTCGACCAACGCCGCGAACTACGCCGTCTACGGCCGCGCCGGCTGGATAAGCCGCGTGTCGCCCCGCGACGAGGTCGCCGCCTCGATCGAGGTCTGGCAGCTCTGGCAGCGCGTCTCGGGCTACACCGACAGCGCAGTGGCGTTCAATCCGTTCGACGCCAGCATCGCGACCGGCACCGACCGCACCAGCCTGGTCAAGATCGGCGGCCAGTGGACGCATCTCTACGGCAGCAATATCGAGGCCAACATCAACGGCGGCTGGGTGCAGTCATTCGCTGGCCATAGCGGCATCGTCGCCACCGTGACCGGCGACGGCGTGGTGGTGCCGACCATGGGCAACCAGGGCTGGTTCGAATATGGCGGCCGGCTCGGCTTCCGCGTGCAGAAGGGCTGGATCGTGGACCTGTTCGCCAACGGCACGCTCGGCCCGCAGCCGGTGGGTAACACCATCCATGGCGGCGTGGGGCTGCGGATCAATTACTAGCGGCGGGGCCTTCGCCTCAAATTCCGCTGTCTTGCCCCGGCTCGACCGGGGCATCCAGTACGCCGCGGCCTATCGACTGACCAACGACCGTCTCGGCGTACTGGATCGCCCGGTCAAGCCGGGCGATGACAGGGAGTATGTGGCAAGGGCACGCCCTTCACGCTGCCGACTTGCCCTCGAACGCGCGGCGCAAGGTCTCCACGTCCAGTTTCACCATCTTCATCATGGCCTGCATCGCGCGTGCGGCAGCCGCCTTGTCGGGGCTCGATAGGAATTCGAACATCACCTTCGGCACGACCTGCCATGACACGCCGTAGCGGTCGTGGAGCCAGCCGCACTGCTCTTCCTTGCCGCCATGGGCCAGGAAGGCATTCCAGACGCTGTCGACCTGGGCCTGATCGTCGCAATGGATCATCAGCGAGAGCGCATGGGTGTATTCCATCTTCATGCCGCCGTTGAGCGCGACCAGGGGCTGTCCCGCCACCGTGAACTCGACGACGAGCACGGAGCCTTCCTTACCGGACGGGCCATCTGAAACGTTGCGCTGAACATGCGTGATCGCCGAATTCGGCACGAGCGAGACGTAGAACTTCGCGGCTTCCTCGGCATCGCCATTGAACCACATGCAGGGAACGACCTTCGACATCGTGAATGCTCCTCTTCAGTTGTGATGTTCGCGCGCTTAGATCAGGCGTTCGCCATCTCGGACTGCGCCGCGAAGGCTGCCATGTCCATCCAGTTCACGCCCCACATGTGGCCGTCCGGATCCTCGAAGCTGCGGCCGTACATGAAGCTGTATTCGTCCTTCGGGCTGGGATCGGCGACCCCGCCTGCAGCCTTGGCCCTGCTGACGATATCGTCGACCTCGGTCCGGCTGTCGGCGGACAAGCAGAACAGCGCCTGGTTTGAGGTCTTTGCATCCGAGATCGGCTTCGGCGTGAACTGCCGGAATTTCTCGTGGGTCGTCAGCATCGCGTAGATGGTCTCGGAAAAGACCATGCAGCTCGCTGTTTCGTCGCTGAATTGCGGGTTCCTGGTCGCACCGACCGCCTCGTAAAAGGCAGTGGCGCGCTTGAGGTCGGTCACGGGCAGATTGACGAAAATCATCCTGGGCATCGGAGCTCCTTGGGCGGGGTTCTGCCCAAGGACGGACGGCCAAGCGGCGATCCGACACGGCTTCCGGATCTTTTTTGGACCCTTGCCTGCGAGGTTCTGTCGCACAGAACCCGCTGGCTTTCAGGCGACCCTCACTTCTTCTCGTTCGGGTCGCGGTGAATGGGATCGACCCACAGCACGGTCTCGGGCTTCTCGACCGGCTCTATGTCGAGGTTGATCGCGACCGCCTCGCCGTCGCTGCGCACCAGCACGCATTCCAGCACCTCGTCCGGGCTGGCGTTGATCTCCTGATGCGGCACGTAGGGCGGGACGAAAATGAAGTCGCCGGGGCCGGCTTCCGCAGTGAATTGCAGGCTTTCGCCCCAGCGCATCCGCGCCTTGCCCTTCACCACATAGATGACGCTTTCGAGATGGCCGTGGTGGTGCGCGCCGGTCTTGGCGTCGGGCTTGATGCTGACCGTGCCCGCCCACAATTTCTGCGCACCGACGCGCGCAAAATTGATCGCGGCCGCGCGGTCCATGCCCGCTGTCGACGGCACGTTGGTATCGAGCTGGTTGCCGGGAATGACGCGCACGCCATCATGTTTCCAGCGATCGTCGTGATCGTGGTCATGGTGGGAATGCGAATGGTCATGGCCGGTCATGGGACTTGCTTTCTGTTGGTTCCGTGTGCGGCAAACTAACCCAAAGCCGCGACATCGAGCCATAACAAAAACGGAACCCTCGTAGCCGCCGGACGTTGTCTTAGCGAGCCAACCGCAGGAGAGTTTCATGGGTAGCACGACCGACAAGATCAAGGGCACCGCAAACGAGGCAATGGGCAAGGCCAAGCAGGGCATCGGTGAAGCCACCGGGTCCGAGCGCCTGAAGGGTGAAGGTGCGGTCCAGGAAGTGAAGGGCAAGGGCCAGCAGGCCATGGGCGACGCAAAGGACGCCGCGAAGGACGCGGTCGATCGCGCCGCGGCTGCGGCCAAGCGCGCGACGGAATAACGGCGTCGCACTGAATGCGAAAAGACCGGCCGAGAGGCCGGTCTTTTTGTTGCGGGCTTACTTCACCCCGAGCAATTCCACATCGAACATCAGCGTCGCGTTCGGCGGGATCACGCCGCCTGCGCCGCGGGCGCCATAGCCGAGCTGCGGCGGAATGATCAGCGTTCGCTTGCCGCCGACCTTCATGGAGGCAACACCCTCGTCCCAGCCGGCGATGACGCGGCCCTTGCCGATCGGGAATTCGAACGGCTCGTTGCGGTCGACCGACGAGTCGAATTTCTTGCCCTTCTGGCCGTTCTCGTAGAGCCAGCCGGTGTAATGCATCACGCAGATCTGGCCCGGCTTGGGCGAAGCGCCGGTGCCGGCGACGCTGTCGGTGATCTGCAAACCTGAAGCTGTGGTCATGGTCTTCCCTGCGGTCTGGGCCGAGGCCGTGGTGGAAACGAAATCGGACACGCCGGCGATCACGGTGATCGCGAGTGCCGACATGATGGCGAGGAGCACGCGCTGTAAACGCTGCATAAGACACCTTCCGTTTGAGGCGCAAGGTGTCTAGCGCAACGCCGACGCCGTTGCCACCCCTCACACCTCGATATTTTCGAGCCGCACGGGCAGCTTTCGGATGCGCTGGCCCGTGGCGTGATAAATCGCATTGCAGATCGCCGCATTGGTGCCGACATTGGCGAGCTCGCCGAGGCCCTTCACGCCTGCCGGGTTGATGTGATCGTCCTGCTCGGAGAGCAGGATCACCTCGGCACCGGGGACGTCGGCATTCACGGGCACGAGATAGTCGGCAAGATTGTCGTTGACGTAGCGTGCATCGCGCTCGTCGATCTCGGTGGCTTCCAGCAGCGCCGAGGACATGCCCCAGATCAGGCCGCCCATGAGCTGGCTGCGCGCCGTGCGCGGATTCATGATGCGCCCGGCCGCGAACGCTCCCACCAGCCGGGGGCAGCGGATTTCATGGGTAAAGCGGTTGACGCGGACCTCGACGAACTCGGCACCGAAGGCGTAGGCGATCTTGTCCTTCATCTGATGGCCACCGACGAGCCGCGCGTGCCCGCTGTGCATCGCCGTGAAGGAATCCAGCGGCGCGCCTTCAGGCTTCCACTCGCCGTATTCCTCGACGATACCGACGCCGAGCGCGTCGAAGGCCTTCTCGATGTCGAGCGGACGATCACTCTTCGCCGCCTGGGTGCTCGGCGCCTGGCTGATGCCGACAGTCTCCTTGGCCTTGTCGGTGAGGCTGTCGCTCGGCATCACGGCCTTGAACAGCCTTTGACGAATCCGGTCGCACACCATCATCACCGCCGAGCAGGTGCTGGCAGTCGAGTTCGAACCGCCGGCAACAGGCGCCGGCGGCAGATCGCTGTCACCCAGGAAGACCGCGACCTTCTCCAGGGGGACGCCGAGCCGCTCGGCCGCGGTCTGGGCGATGACGGTATACGCACCGGTGCCGATCTCGTGACCGGCGATCTCGACCCGGGTACGGCCGTCGCGCTGGAGGCGGACGCGCGCGGCAGAGGGCGCCATCTGCGTCGGATAGCAGGTGGCGGCACAGCCATAGCCGACCAGCCAGTCGCCGTCGGACATCGATTTCGGCTGCGGCGAACGCTGCGACCAGCCGAACGCCTTCGCGGCCTCATCGAAGCACGCCATCAAGGACCGCGACGTATAGGGCTTGCCGCCGATCGGCTCGACATTGGTGTCGTTGATGCGGCGGAGCTCGACCGGGTCCATGTTCAGCTTCACCGCAAGCTCGTCCATCGCGCTCTCCAGCGCGAAGAGATACGGCACCTCCGGCGGTGAACGCATGAAGCCCGGCGTGTTGCGGTCGGCGCGCACGATCGACACCAGACTGGCGACGTTCGGGCAGGCATAGAGCCGCGTCGTCGTCTTGGTGCCACCGACGCAATAGGCATCCGGGCGCGACGAAACCTCCGCGCCGTCGTGCCTCAAAGCCACCAGCTTGCCGTCCCGACCCGCACCAAGCTTGATCTCATGGCGCGTCTCGGCGCGATGGGTCGCGATGGTGAAACCCTGGTCGCGCGTCGGCACCAGCTTGATCGGCCGGTTCAAGCGTTTGGCAATGCCGGCAATAATGGCGGTCCGCGGCGTCATCGAGCCGCGCGAACCAAAGCCGCCGCCGACATAGGGATTGACGACACGGACCTTGTCGGCGTCGATACCGAGCTGCTCGGCGACGCCGTTCTTCAGGCCATAGACATACTGGCTGCCCTCGTAGATGACGAGTTCGTCGCCCATCCAGGCACAACTCGTCGTAAACAGCTCCATCGGATTGTGGTGCTGGGTCGGCGTTTCATAGGAGGCGGTGAGCTTGACCTCGGCCGCGTCGAAGGCCTTAGCGAAATCGCCGACCTCCGGGTCTTCCTTGAACTGTGCGTTCTGACCCTTTGCCGCTGCCGTGGTTGTCCCCGGCGAATCGAAGCTCGCACTCGGCGCGACAGCCGTGTAGCTGACCTTGACGCGATTGGCGGCCTCGCGCGCCGCCTCGTAACTCTCGGCGATGACGACGGCGATGATCTGGCCGTCATGGGTGATGTCGGCCGATTTCAGCGGCTGGATCGTGGTGCCGGCATAGCCGCCATTGCTGAACAGTTTCGATTCCTTCAGCTTCGGGGCGTTCTCGTGCGTGACGATGTCGATTACGCCGCGGACCCGCCTGGCGTCGTCGAGATCGAAACTGTCGATGCGGCCCTTGGCGATGGCGCTGGTGACCAGGAATGCGTAGGCTGGATTGTCGAGCGGCATGTCGGACGCATATGTCGCCCGGCCCGTGACCTTTGCGGCCGCGTCGTAGCGCGGCACGGGCCGGCCCATGTTTGCTTTCGGCTCGGGAGCTGCAGCGGTCATGATCAGATCTCCATCGTTACGGCCTGCTGGAGCGCGCGCGCCACCACGCGCTTGCCGAGCGCGATCTTGAAGCCATTGTGCCGGCGGCCTTTGGCCTCGGCAAACGCGGCATCCGCCACACGCTGCGCCAGACCGTCGTCGAATTTCTGTCCCTTCAGCAGCGCCTCCGCCTCGCGCGCCCGCCACGGCACGGTGGCGACACCGCCGAGCGCGACACGCGCATCCCTGATCGTGCCATCATGCACGTCGAGCGCGACCGCAGCCGACGACAACGCAAACTCGTAAGACTGACGGTCGCGCGCCTTGAGATACACGGAGCGCGGCCAGCGGCCGGGAATGGAGAACGCAGAGATCAGCTCACCGGGCCGAAGCGTGGTCTCGATATCGGGCGTCCTGCCGGGTGCCTTGTGCAAGTCCGCGAACGGCAGGTTGCGCGTGCCGGACCTGCCGGTGATCTCGATCATCGCATCCAGCGCGATCAACGCCTGGGCAAAATCGCCGGGATAGGTCGCGATGCACTGATCGGACGTACCGAGCACCGCATGCATACGATTGACGCCATCCATGGCTGCACAGCCCGAGCCGGGATTGCGCTTGTTGCAATTCTCATAGGAGACATCGCGGAAATAGCTGCAACGCGTTCGCTGCATCACGTTGCCACCGAGCGTCGCCATGTTGCGCAGCTGGGCGCTGGCGGCAAGTTTCAGGGAATTCGCGATCACTGGATAGTTGCGCTGGATCTCGGCATGCGCGGCCACGTCGGACATCTTCGCCAGCGCCCCGAGCCGCAAGCCGTCACTGCCGGGCTCGATCGCCGACCAGCCCCGCGCCAGCGGATTGATATCGACGATCGCGGCGGGCCGCATCACATCCAGCTTCATCAGATCGATCAGCGTGGTCCCGCCCGCGAGCGGCTGCGCTGTAGCCTTCGTCAGCGGATTGTTCGCAGCCGCGGCAGCGCTGAGCGCCTGCACCGCCATGTCAGGGTCTGTTGCCCTTTGATAGGAAAACGGTCGCATGCGCCTAGCCTTTCATGATCTCGGGCGCGGCCTGCTTCACGGCGGCGACGATGTTGGGATAGGCGGCGCAGCGACAGATGTTGCCGCTCATGTATTCGCGGATGTCGGCCTCGCTGCCCGCATGCCCCTCCTTGACGCAGGCCACGGCGGACATGATCTGGCCCGGCGTGCAATAGCCGCATTGAAACGCATCGTTGTCGACGAAGGCCTGCTGCATCGGATGCAGGTGATCGTCGGTGGCAAGGCCCTCGATCGTCGTGATCTCCTGCCCCTCGGCCGCGAGCGCGAGCGTCAGGCACGACACCACGCGCCGATCGTCGATCAGGACCGTGCAGGCACCACACTGGCCGTGGTCGCAGCCCTTTTTGCTGCCGGTGAGCTTGAGATGCTCCCGCAGCGCGTCGAGCACCGTCGTGCGCGCGTCGATACGCAGGCGCTTGTCCTTGCCATTGACCCGCAGCGTGACATCGACGAGAAGCGCCGGATCCTGGGCGGCCGACACGTTCGCATCCTGCGCGGCCGCACGCGCCGTCATAGGGACCAGCGCACTGCCGGCGGCCGCCGCGATGAAGGCGCGCCGATCGAATCCGGATGGTCCGGAACCTGGTTTTTCGGACATGAAGGGCCTCCACCGCTTCGAGCAAAAGCAGCGCACGCCTGCACCGCTCATCGGCCCTTAACCTGAAGCAATGAGCTCCGTTCCGAACGAGAAAGGGCGACGCAGCAAATGCCGCGTCGCCCTCCGTCAATTTTTCCTGATCTTGCGCGGGGAACCCGTGCGCGGTGGTCAGTATCCGAGCGCGCAACCATCTTTGCGCGGATCGGAACCGCCGGTGAGCGTGCCCTTGTCCCAGTCGATCAAGATCGCCTGCGCGCCGCCGAGCGGACCGACGACGCTGGTGGTCTTGTGGCCGAGCTTCTTCAGGCCTTCGACGATACCGGCCGGCACGCTGTCCTCGAGCTGGTACTGTCCTTCGTAATGCAGGCCGCGCGGCATATCGATCGCTTCCTGCACGTCGCAGCCAAAATCGAGGATGTTGGTCACCACATGGGTCTGGCCAACCGGCTGATACTGTCCGCCCATCACCGCAAACGGCATCACGGAACGGCCGCCCTTGGTGAGCAGGCTCGGCATGATCGTGTGCAGCGGACGCTTGCCGCCGGCGATGCAATTCGGGTGGCCGGGCTGGATGCGGAAGCCGCCGGCACGGTTCTGAAGCAAAACGCCGGTCTTGTTCGAGACGATGGCCGAGCCGAAGGAATGCGCAACCGAGTTGATGAACGAGCAGACGTTGCGGTCCTTGTCCACGACGGTGATGTAGATGGTCGAGGGATTCATCGGCGGCGCGACGTTCGGCAGGTCGAGCATGCCGTCCATGCGGATCTTGTCGATGTGCTCGTTGCAGTATTCCTTGGCAAGGATCTTGGCGACCTCGATCTGCATATGCTCGGGATCGGCGACATGCAGCTCGCGATGCATGTACGCGATGCGCGCGGCCTCGGCCTCAAGGTGGAAACGCTCGACGCTGAGCGGCGCATATTTCGTCAGGTCGAACCGCGACAGGATGTTCAACATCAGCAGCATGGTGAGGCCGGGCCCGTTCGGCGGGCACTGCCAGACGTCGTAGCCCTTGTACATGGTGCCGATGGGCGTCGTCGTTTCGGTGGTATGCGCGGCGAAATCGTCGAGCGTGTGCAGGCCGCCGATTCCGCGCAGGGTCTCCACCATGTCTTCCGCGATCGGGCCCTTGTAGAAGGCGTCGCGTCCGTCCTTGGCAATCGCCCGCAGCGTCTTGCCGAGCTCGGCCTGGCGGATGACGTCGCCGGCCACCGGCGGCTTGCCGTGCGGCAGCAGATACCGCTCCGTGTTGGCGCCAGCCTTCAGCTTCTCGAACTGGTTCTTCCAATCGAAGGCGATGCGAGGGGCGACGACGTAGCCTTCCTCGGCCGCCTTGATCGCGGGCTGGAGCAGCCGGTCGAAGCCGAACTTGCCGTGATCGCGCAAACCGGTCGCAAAGGCGTCGATCACGCCGGGGATAGAGACCGCGTGCGCCGAGGTCAGCGGCACGGAGTTGATCTTGCGCTCGATATACCAGTCGGCGTTCGCCGCCTTCGGGGCGCGGCCGGAGCCGTTATAGGCGATGATCTTGCCCTCGCCGCGCGGCTGGATCAGCGCAAAGCAATCGCCGCCGATGCCGGTCGATTGCGGCTCGATCACGCCGAGAATGGCCGAGCCCGCGACTGCCGCGTCCACCGCCGTGCCGCCCTCGCGCAGCACCTCGATCGCGGCGAGCGACGCCTGCGGATGCGAGGTCGCCACCATTGCGTTGGTGGCGTGGACCGTGGACCTGCCGGGGAAATGGAAGTTTCTCATCGAATTCTTGCTCTCATTGGACGTCTGGCGCGGATGGCGCACCGGCTCGGAAAAACCGGGCCTACATGACACATTCCGGCCTGCCGGGGCAATGCTGGCATACCAGGGAAATGGCTGCCATCCGCTGGGAATGGAGCTGCTCCTTGCGGGTTTTCCGGGCACGCTGCGCCTGCTAAACGGGCGCGATGAGTTACAAGGTCGCCGCCTTCTACCAATTCGCCGCCCTGCCCGATTACCGCGAGCTACGCGAGCCGCTGCGCGCGTTCTGCGCCGGCCTGGCGCTGAAGGGCAGCGTGCTGCTCGCGCAGGAGGGCATCAACGGCACGGTCGCGGGCTCGGGCGAGGCAATCGACGCGCTCACCCATGAGCTCGCGCACGGCGACATGTTCGGCGGCAGGTTGAACAATCTCGAATTGAAGTTCTCGACCGCCGAGGCGATGCCATTCGGCCGGCTCAAGGTGCGGCTGAAGAAGGAGATCGTCACGCTCGGCGACGAAGCCGCCGATCCGACGCGGCAGGTCGGCGCCTATGTCGATGCGAGCGAATGGAACGCGCTGATCGCGGCGCCCGACACGCTGGTGCTCGACACCAGGAACGCCTTCGAGGTGGCGATGGGGACGTTCGACGGCGCGCTCGACCCAGGCATCAGGAGTTTTGGCCAGTTCAAGGAATTTGCGGCCGAACGGCTCGATCCCGCCAAACACCGCAAAATCGCGATGTTCTGCACCGGCGGCATTCGCTGCGAGAAGGCGAGCGCGCATCTGCTCGCGCGCGGCTTTGCCGAGGTCTATCACCTCAAGGGCGGCATTCTCAAATATCTGGAAGAGGTGCCGGAGGCTCAGAGTCGCTGGCGCGGCGAATGCTTCGTGTTCGACGAGCGTGTCGCGCTCGGCCATGGTTTGCAAGTCCTTGGATTGCGAGAAGCTAGCTTGCCCGAACGGAATAAGGACGCGGCACGTGACGAATGAGATGAAGACGCTCGGCGAGCGCATCGACACGCTGGAGACGCGCCTCGCCTATCAGGACGACGCGATCGAGATGCTGAACCAGACCATCACCGCGCAGTGGAAGCAGATCGACGCGCTGACACGGAGGATCGCAGAGCTCGGCGAGCGGCTGCAGGAGGCCGAGGCGAATGCGCCGGGAGCGGCCAATGAGCGTCCGCCGCATTATTGAGCGGGGTTACTGACCGGACGCCTTGAGCAGGAGGTTGCTCACCTCGCCCGACATCATCAGCCGGTTGCGCCCGGCGTCCTTGGCGGCATAGAGCGCCTGGTCGGCGGCCTCGATCAGCGAGGTGACGCCGGCCGTGCGCTCCAGCGCCGGCCGGCAGGCAGCCCCGCCGAGCGAAGCGGTGACGCAGCCAGCTGCATGGTTGCTGGTGTGGACGAGGCCCGCATCGCGGATCGCCCGTCGAATCCGGTCTCCGATCAGGGCGCAGCCGGCAGCGTCGGTGTTTGGCAACAGCATGGCGAACTCCTCGCCGCCGTAACGCGCCGCCAGATCACTGGAACGATGCATCTCGGCGGCGATGATCTGCGCCACCTGCCGGAGACAGGCATCGCCCGCGGGATGGCCGTATTCGTCGTTGTAGGACTTGAAGTGATCGACGTCGATCATCAGCAAAGAGAGGCTGGAGCGCTCGCGATAGGCACGCGCCCACTCCTCCTTCAGCCGTTCATCGAAGCGGCGGCGATTGGCAAGCCCGGTAAGGCTGTCCTCGATCGCGAGCGTTTCGAGCCGGTTCTCAAGCTTCTTCTGCTCGGTGATGTCGCGCGAGATCGCGACCACGCCGTCGACGCTGCCATTCTCCTTGCGGGTCACCCGCATGGTCGATTCGAGCCAGACTTCGGCATTCTGCCGGTGCGCGTTGCGATAGGTGACGCGCACCTCCTCCTTTTCGCCGCGCTTCATGGCATCGACGAGAGCCTGGACCTGCGGCCGGTCGTCCGCGTGAACGCCGGCGAGCGCGGGCGTTCCGATCAGTTGATTGGCGCGCCAGCCGACGACGCCAATCGACGATGGCGAGACATAGCGCAGCCGCTCGTCGAGCCCGATACGCGTCACCATGTCACTGGAGCCTTCGGCAAGCAGTCGGAAATGCGCTTCCTTCTCGACCAGCGCGGCCGCCATGCTCTGGCCCCGCTGCAACTGCCGCACCAGCACGGCACCGATGATCGCGAGCAGCATGACCAGCGCGAGCACGTAGAGCATGCGAGAGATCGCCGCAGCACGCCAGGGCGCCAGCAGTTCGGCCTTATCGACGGTAGCGAGCAGGACCAGCGGATAGCGGCCAGAGCGCTTGAAGAAGCTGACGCGCTCGGCGCCGTCGAGCGGCGACTTGAAGTGATAGACGCCGCCCGGCCGCTGCAGGCCGGCGTCGCGGAACAGCGGCGTATTGGCAACGCTGCGGCCGATGAATTTCTCGTTGCTCGGGTTGCGCGCGATGATCAGGCCGTCGCCGTGTGTCAACGCCACCGAGCTGTTGCGGCCGATCTCGAACTGTTCGTAGAAATGCGAAAGATATCCCGAGCTGATGGTCGCGAGCACCACGCCGCCGAAGCTGCCGTCCAGCTTGTTGAAACGACGCGACAGGGTGACGACCCACTCGCCGTCCAGCAGGCTCTTCACGGGCCGGCCGACATGGGGCTCCCGTTTCGGCGAGAGCTGGTGATAACGAAAGAACGCGTCGTCGTTGAACGTCGTGCCGATCGTGCCGGGCGAGGTCAGCCAGTTGCCGCGGTCGTCGATGATGGCGAGGCTGTGGATGCGCTCTATCGCCTTCTTGCGCGCCTCCTGCAGGGTTTTAAGCTTGGCGATCGTGGCCGGCTCGGTGCCGTCCATCTCCAGCCGGCTGACGACGCCGACGACGCCTGAATCCAGGAGATCGAGGCTGTCCTCGGCATGCTGCGTCAACGAGCGCGCAACATTCGCCATCTCTGCCTCGGCGCTCTTGAGCACCGCGTCGCGCGCAGCCCATTCCCGCCAGCCGCTGACGCTGAGGATGGCCACGCAGGTCAGCGCAACGAATGCAGCCGCCCGCAGCGGCAGGCGGCTCCATCCGGCTCTTTGGGTCACAGCACTCATGCGGCAGAATTCTCCGAAGATCGGAAACTCTGCTGCTTCTGTTAGTGAACCCTGAAACACCGGGATAAATATGCAGTGATGTCCCCGGTTTCCCGTAGTCGTACGGACCCCGGACTCGGCGCATCGCTAACAAGCCTTTAGCAAACCTATCGGAATTCGGCGCTCCCCGCGGCTAGCTGAAGATGGCCTTAACCTTGTCCCAGAGCGAAGGATTGTCGGCCTCCGCATCGGCCTTCGAGGGCGTCGGCTGGGCGGCGCTCACGGGATCGGAAGCGGGGAATGTATCCTTCAGACCGGCGTCGAGCTTGGCGTGGCGATCGGCGGCGAGCGCTTCGTGCAGATCGTCGGCGTGCTTGTCATGCGGCGCGGGGTTGAATGTCTCGGCCATGGTCTCGTCCTCCGTTGGCTGGTCAACGCGGTCCAATTGCGCTTGGTTCCCCTGTTCCGCTCCGGGCCGCGGCGGTGTATCAGGAGCCGTAACCATCTTCAGGACCGTTCGTGCCCCAGTTTGCGACAAAACCGTTCATCGACGTCCTCTCCGGCCAGCGGCAGGTCATTCCGCCGGTCTGGATGATGCGGCAGGCCGGCCGTTACTTGCCGGAATATCGCGAGGTGCGCGCCAAGGCCGGCGGATTCCTCGATCTCTGCTTCAACCCGGAGCTTGCCGCCGAGGTGACGCTGCAACCGATCCGGCGGTTCGGCTTCGATGCGGCGATCATCTTCTCCGACATCCTGGTGATCCCTTATGCGCTCGGCCGGTCCGTGCGCTTCGAGGTCGGCGAAGGTCCGCGGCTCGAGCCGCTGGATGATCCCGCCAAGGTCGCAACACTGGCGAAGCACGCCGATTTCGGCAAGCTCGCGCCGGTGTTCGAGGCCCTCAAGATCGTGCGCGGCGCGCTCGATCCCAAGATCGCGCTGATCGGCTTCTGCGGCGCTCCGTGGACGGTGGCGACCTACATGGTCGCCGGCCAGGGTACGCCCGACCAGGCACCGGCGCGGATGATGGCCTACCGGCATCCGGAGGCGTTCGCTGAGATCATCGACGTGCTGGTCGAGAACTCGATCGAATATCTGCTGGCGCAGCTTGCGGCCGGCGCCAACGCCTTGCAGATCTTCGACACCTGGGCCGGCGTGCTGCCACCCGCCGAGTTCGCGCGCTGGTCGGTCGAGCCGACCCGGCGCATCGTCGAAGGCGTGCGCGCCAAGGTGCCGGACGCGAAGATCATCGGCTTTCCGCGCGGCGCCGGCGCGCAATTACCCGGTTTCGTCGAGGCGACCGGTGTCAACGCGGTCAGCATCGACTGGACCGCGGAGCCGGCCTTCATCCGCGAGCGTGTGCAGAGCAAGGTTCCGGTTCAGGGCAATCTCGATCCGCTGGTGCTGATCACAGGCGGCGCCGCACTCGACCGCGCGGTCGACAACACGCTGGCGAATTTTGCGCAAGGGCGGTTCATCTTCAATCTCGGCCACGGCATCCAGCCGGAAACACCGATTGCCCATGTCGAGCAGATGCTGAAGCGGGTTCGGGGCTGATTATTTTGCGCCTGGGGAGCGGAAAAACAAAAAAGCGCGAAAACAACCCCATGCACAGTAGAGAGGCCACGCCCGATCAATGACTTAGGGCGGACGTAAATCAGGTGCGCCGTCATCGCATCAGATCGCGCCAACATTTGACCCGTCGGGCAAAACAGGCGCATGATGGCATCATCGCAGCGCTGCCCCCGTCGTCATGCGAACCTGCGGGAAAGCTTAGCGCGGCCGGCTGCGCTCGATGATCTCGGCGGCGCCCTTGGCCAGCAGATCCAGTCCTACCGCACGGCCGAGTTCGCGTGGGCGATTGGCGGGGCCCGACCGCAAGGCTTCGATGATGGTGTTCCCGGAGAGATCGAGCACGGACGCGGTGAGCGACATCTGATCGCCCGCAATGGTCGAAAAGCCCGCCACCGGCGAATTGCAATGGCCGTTCAGCACCCACAGGACCTCGCGCTCGGCATCGGCAGAAGCGTGTGCAGCGGGATCGTCGATCGATGCGAGGATGCGACGCGTCTGCCAGTCCTGTGCCGCGCATTCGACGGCGACGATGCCCTGCCCCGCTGCCGGCAGCATCTCCGCTGCGGTAAACTCGTAGGTGATGCGCTGCGAAAGGCCGACGCGGTCGAGGCCGGACCGCGCCATGATCAGCGCATCCGCAGGCCCCACCGCGCCGCCATCCGGCAGGCGCTGCTTCTCGGCATTGTCGAGTTTTCGCACGCGCGTATCGGCGGCGCCGCGGAAGTGGATGATCTCGACGTCGGGAAACAATCGCCGCGCATAGGCGGCGCGGCGGACGGCGTTGGTGCCGATCTTGAAACCCTTGCCACGTGATTGACGCAGCGCCTCCAGCGTCACGCCATCGCGCAGCACAAGCGCGTCATTGGGAGGATCGCGCGACAGCGTGGCGCCGATCACGAGGCCGGGCGTGTCTTCGTTGCCGGGCATGTCCTTCAGCGAATGCATCGCCGCCTGGAGTTCGCCCGACAGCACGGCGGCGCGGATCTGCGCCACGAAGGCACCGCCCTTGCCGCCATGGGGCAGCAGCTTGCTGGTCTGGTCGAGATCGCCCGTGGTGTCGAACTTGACGATCTCGACGTCGAGATCGGGCATGGCAGCGGTCAGGCGGCGCGCGATCTCTTCCGTCTGTGCCAGCGCCATCGCGCTCTTGCGTGTGCCGATCTTGAATCGCGTAGCCAAGCCCTGGTCCCTTTCAACGCACGTCATTCTTTTGAGCATCATCTTATCGGAAAACCGGTTTCCACTTTGCGCTAACGCGGCCCTCCGGGTCCGGATCATGCTCTACCGCGCATCCTCCAATATCAAGTCGGAGGCCTTTTCGGCGATCATGATGATCGGCGCGTTGGTGTTCCCCGATACGAGATCGGGCATGATCGAGCCGTCGACGATTCGAAGCCCTTCGAGGCCCCTCACCTTCAGCCGCTGATCGACCACCGCGAGCGCATCATTGCCCATACGACAAGTCGAGGTCGGATGGTAGATGGTGCTGCCCCGTTCACGGCAATAGTCCAGCAGCTCGGCATCGGTGGCTACCTTCGCTCCGGGATCGTACTCGTCGACCACGAACGGCTTCAGCGCCGGCGCATGCAATATCTTGCGCAGGATCTTCAGACCTTCCACGTTGGTGGTGCGGTCGGTCTCGGTCGACATGTAGTTGATGCGGATCTCCGGCGGCACTGTCGGGTCGGCGCTTTTGATGCGCAAGGACCCGCGGCTTTCGGGACGCAGTTGGCATACCGACGCCGTGAAGCCGGAGAAACCATGAAGCTTCTCGCCCATCTTGTCGGTCGAGAACGGCAGGAAGTGGACCTGGATATCCGGCGAGGCCAGCCGCGGACTGGTCTTGAAGAAGGCGCCCGCCGTTCCGGCCGCGATCGTCAGCCAGCCTTTGCGGAACAGCGCATAGCGCGCGCCGGCCATGGTGCGGCGGAGCGGATGATTGACGGTGTCGTTCAGCGTGATCTTCTGCGAGCAGCGCATCACGATGCGGACCTGCATGTGGTCCTGGAGATCGTGCCCGACGCCCGGCGCGTCCAGCACGACATCGATACCGTGCTTGCGCAGGAGGTCGCCGGGTCCGACGCCGGAGAGCTGGAGCAGCTGCGGCGAGTTGTAGGCGCCGCTCGACAGCACGACCTCCTTGCGCGCGCGGGCGCGGCGCAAATTGGCGCCCTGACGGTATTCAACACCGACTGCGCGGCGGCCCTCGAACAACACGCGCTGGCCAAGCGCGCCAGTTTCGATCTTGAGATTGCCGCGGGCCTTGGCGGGGCCGAGATAGGCCACCGCCGTCGAGGCGCGGCGGCCATTGCGGGTCGTGGTCTGGAACAGGCCGACGCCTTCCTGGGTGGCGCCATTGAAATCAGGATTGTAGGGCAGACCGGTCTCGACCGCGGCATCGATGAACGCCTTCGACAGCGGATCGGTCACGACCATGTTGGAGACCGGCAGCGGGCCGCCGCTGCCGTGATATTGATCGGCGCCCCGCGACTGGTTCTCGGCTTTCTTGAAATAGGGCAGCACGTCGTCATAGCCCCAGCCGGCGTTGCCGCGCTGACGCCATCTGTCGTAATCCTCGTGCTGGCCGCGGACGTAAAGCAGGCCGTTGATCGAGCTCGATCCGCCCAGCGTCTTGCCGCGCGGCTGGAACACCTCTCGGCCCTTCAGCTCGGGCTCGGGCTCGGTCTGGTACATCCAGTTGACGGTCTTTTCCTTGAACAGCTTGCCGTAGCCGAGCGGCACGTGGATCCAGATGTTGGAATCCTTCGGGCCTGCTTCAAGCAGCAGCACGCTGTGCTTGCCGTTAGCCGATAGCCGGTTGGCGAGTACGCAGCCGGCAGAGCCGGCGCCGACAATGACGTAGTCGAATTCAGGGTCGGAGGGCGTCAGGGAGGAAGTTGCGTTCATGCGCTACTGTTCTTTTTGTTGGTGGGGACGTTTCCAGTGTCACCACTTAGCACGATCATGCAGCGACGCGCAGCGCCTCGACCAGCGACCTGAACGCACGGGCATATTCCGCACCTGCCCTTGCGATATCGGCGCGTCCGGCGCAGGCGACCGCGGCCTCCGTCACCGCGCCCAGCAGCAGCCGGGCCAGCGGCTCGACCGGCTGCCGCGCGATCAGGCCGGCCTCCATCGCCGCCGCAATCGCGCGCGGCAGCTTGCCGCCGAAATGTTTGGCGTCGATCTCGCGCCAGCGCTCCCAGCCGAGCACGGCCGGGCCGTCGCGCAGGATGATCTGGCTGGTCGGGCCCTTGGCGGTCGCGGCGAAATAATGCTGGGTGCCTGCGACCATCGCGGCAAGCACGTCCTTCTCGGCACGGGCCGTGCTGTCGATCTCGGCGACGAGATCGCGCGAGACCTGGTCGAACACCGCTTCGAACACCGCCTCCTTGGTCTTGAAGTGATGATAGACCGCGCCCTTGGCGACGTGGGCGGCTTCGGCGATCTCGTCCATAGTCGTCGCGACAAAGCCTTGCGTCCCGAACAGGCGGCGCGCCGCCGTCAGGATCGCCTCCGATGTCGCTGCGCGCCGCTCCGCCTGTTTGGCCATGGGTCTGCTGTAGTCGAAACGGACGAGGACAGCCAGTTGACTTTTCGACCGTCGGTCGGTATTTACCGACTATCAGTCGGTTTTACTCGAGAGGTGCGCCATGCCGAGCCGTGATGTCGTCGAAGCTTTCGCCAAACGATTGGAGGACGGGGATTTCGTCGGGGCGATCCTCGACTATTACACGCCGGACGCCGCCACCTATGAAAACCAGGCCGAACCTCTGGTCGGACGCGACAAGCTCGCAGCCAAGGAGCGCGGCGTGCTGGCCGCCTTCAAGGAGGTCAAGGCGGTGCGGATCGGGCCGAGCCTGATCGAAGGCGATCATGTTGCCACGCGCTGGACCTTCAGCTTCACCAATGCCGAGGGCATCATCCGAACGTTGGATGAGATTGCCTGGCAGACATGGCGCGGCGATCAGTTGATCGAAGAACGATTCTACTACAATCCGAAACAGTTGGGGCGGTGATCTCGCCCTTGCTGACACCGGTGTCATCGCCCGGCTTGACCGGGCGATCCAGTACTCCGAGACGATTGTGATTGATCCGATAGGCCGCGGCGTACTGGATGCCCCGCCCCAGTGCACAAGTGCGCACAAGGCGGGGCATGACAGTGGAATTGTTGGCGAGCAACGGGCTGCCGTCACAGCCGTAACGCGGGGCACCGCATTTGTATCGATTTGTTATCGATACGACGTCACGAACACGCAGAAGTGGTCACAGCAATCATCGCAAGCTCGGATAATTCATAGTTCGTCAAAGGTTCGCAGCGAATTCTCCTGACCGGGCCGGACAAGCGGCCCATGCTGCTAGGCTCTGGAAATGCGGACTCAAACGACCAGCTATGTCGCGCGGCTGTTCGCTGGCGATCTGTCGGCCTTTGGCGGTCCTGTAACCGACGAAGCCGTCACCGGCCATATCCGCGCCGAACAGATGTCGCTGGTGCTCGGCTATTCCGTCGGCATCATGCTGGCCAATGCCTGCAACGCCGCGGTGCTGGCGATCGCGCTGTGGCAGTCGCCCGACCGGATTTTCGCGCTGATCTGGGCCCTCGCCGTGGCCGGCGCTGCCATCGGCTTCGGTCTGCAATCCCACGCCGCGCGCCGCATCACCAAGCCGCAATTCGTCTCGCGCCGCGCCATGCACCGGCTCGTTCGCAATGCCCTTCTCCTCGGCGCCGCCTGGGGCATCGTCCCGGCCGCGTTCTTTGCAGGCGCCTCGACCGGCGGGCAGCTCGTCATCACCTGCCTCTGCTCGGGAATGCTGGCCGGCGGCGCGCTTGCCTTCGCCACGATCCCGATCGCGGCCATCGCCTTCACGGCGCCCATCTTCCTGGGGATCGCGATCTGCCTCGGCAGGAACGGCGACCTCGCCTTCCTGCTGATCGCCTTTCTCGTCGTGGTCTACGGAAGCGTGTTGTTGCGCGGCGTGTTCGTCAATTCATTCGCGTTCGCACGGCGCGTGATGCGGCAAATCGAGGCCGAGCGTTCGGTGCGGCAGGACCCGCTGACCCATCTGCCCAATCGCGTCGCCTTCAACGAAACGCTCGATGCAGCCTTGAAGCGGCTCAGCCTCTCCGGCGAGGAGTTCGCGGTGCTTCTGCTCGATCTCGATGGTTTCAAGGAGGTCAACGACAAGTTCGGCCATCCCGCCGGTGACGAGTTTCTGGTCCAGATCGCGAGCCGTCTGCAACGCTGCACCCGCGCGGCCGAGCATGTCGCACGCATCGGCGGCGACGAGTTCGCCCTGGTGATGGCCAATCTGGCGCGCCCCGAGGATGCGCTCGAAATCGCCGAACGCTTCGTCGCGGCCTTCGACGAACCGTTCCGGATCGAGGGCCGCGAGATCGTCGGCGCGACCAGCGTCGGCATCGTGCTGGCGCCGCGCGACGGCAGCACGCAACTCGACATCATGAAGAACGCCGACGCCGCGCTCTACCGCGCCAAGAAGGCCGGGCCGGGCACGGTGTGCTTCTTCGAGCAAGCCGACGACCGCTCGTCCCGCGACCGCAAGGCGCTGCAATCGGATCTGGAAGGCGCCATCGCCAGGGACGAGCTGTTCCTGGTGTTCCAGCCCTTTCTCGACCTCGACGGCAACCGCATCACCGGGTTCGAGGCACTGCTGCGCTGGCAGCATCCCCAGCGCGGGCTGGTGCCGCCGAGCGAGTTCATCCCGATCGCCGAGGAAACCGGGTTGATCCACGAGATCGGCTATTGGGTCGTCCGTCGCGCCTGCGCGACGGTTGCCGAATGGCCCGAAGAGATCAGGGTCGCCGTGAATTTCTCGGCCGCGCAGTTTCACAACAACGGCCTGCTCCAGATCATCGTGCAGGCGCTTGCGGACGCAAAGGTCGCCCCGCACCGCCTGGAGATCGAGATCACGGAATCGATGCTGTTGTCGAAATACGGCTCCGCCGCGTCGGTCCTGAACGCGCTGCTGGAGCTCGGCGTCACCGTGGCGCTCGACGATTTCGGAACGGGTTTCTCCTCGCTGACTTACCTGCGCAAGCTGCCGTTCAGCCGCATCAAGATCGACCAGTCCTTTATCCGCGACATGCTGGTGCAGCCGGACTGCGCCGCAATCGTGAAATCGGTGATTGGGCTGGCGCGCGACCTGCGCATCGGCGTGGTCGCGGAAGGCGTCGAGACCGCCGACCAGCTCGAATATCTCCGCCAGATTAGTTGCGACGAGGTGCAGGGCTATCTCATCAGCCGGCCGGTGTCGGCGGATCAGGTTCGAGCGCTGCTTGATCCGAAGAAGTTGCGGGCGACCTACGCGGCGTAGGCGAGCAGAAACGGCCGGCATACGGCCAAAGTGATGCGATTGACCCATTTGACACCGGCCGATCGCAGACGACGTCCGGTTGGCACGAGGTTTATTTCACAACCAGATGCGTCGTGGGTGCTATGGCGGCAGGCGCGGACGGGGAAATGGTGAACGTCAGCCAGGTATTCCATCCTGACGGACGGTTGGCTGCACCGAATTCGCCGTATCCCCTCAGACCAAGGAAGCCCTGCATGTCTGCGACCGGGAAGCTGTACCCGATTTGCGGACCGACACCGAAAACGCGTGACCTGAAACTACCGAGGATCGGGTTCTGGCCGGAATCGTCGGTAATTTGCTGGTAGGCGTATCCGACAATGCCGACGAAAAGCTGCTTCGTCAGGTAGTGCGATGCGCCCCAGTCGAAGTGGAAATCGATGCCGCTCCGGTACTGGGTGTCGGGATTCCTGAAATTGTAGGTCAGGCCGGCGACGCCCGAGATTTCGTTTCCTGCCGCCGGGTCGAAATAGGTATAGCCGCCCCCAATGTCGATCGCGCCGTGCCCGAGCCCGATATTGGGAATCCGCGTCGGATCATAGTCGCCGACGGGAACATTGCCCGTGACGTAAGCCATGTAATTGCCGACGCCATGGTTCCATAGCAGTTCCGCGAACGGTGCGAGGTCGCCGTAGGAGGTAAGCGATCCTTCCAGCATTCCGGTGCGCGTCACCACAATCGGTCCGGCTATCGCAGTCAGCGTTCCGGCGATACTGGTGGCGGCTCTGCCGTACTGGCCCGATATGCCTACGACCAACTGACCGCCAAGCACCGCCGTCGCGAATGTATACGATGGCGTAAGGGCGACCAGATCGGCCCGCCCGCTCAGACTCAGATTCAAATTAACATTGACGTTCGCGGGAATTTTGCCGGCCAGGATCTCTTTGGCTGCAGCAGCACTCCCAGCGGCGGCGACGCTGGAATGGTAATCGATCACACTGAGCGCCCAGCCCGGTGTCTGCTGCATGGCGGCGAGACTCGCAAACTGACCCGGAAACCAGAATGAGCTACCGCCCTGGTCGGCATGCGAAACATCAGCGCAAAGCACGAGAGCAGCCACCGCTGCCGCATAGTTGATGACGCAGCTTCCCGATTTGTTTGATCTCATTGCAAACCTCTGGGCGGCATTGCAACCAGTGGCGGGCTACTGCAAAGCGCCCCGCGAACCGCGGAACCTTAAGTTACGACGGGCATCCAATACTAGGGCACAAGCAGCGTCCAAATCCGTGACAGAATGGTAACAGCGGGGGATATTAGTATTACGGCGATGACGCAGTCTCGGCTCGACCAAGAGTTGCTTACGCTGGAGATGTTTGGCTTCTTTGCCCGAGCGAGGTCTCTTCTTGGCCTCTAGCCATCCGGCTAGGGCGAACTGAACCTGCCGGCCCCAGAAGGCAGGGCGGACAAGGCCTGCCTTCGTGGGGTAAGCGTATGAGGAGACGCCCTACCCCTCAGACCGCATCCGCTCGCAGCAGTGTGTCAACCGTGATGGTGCCCCGCGCGCGCGAAACGCAGGCGCAGATCTTCTGGTTGCTTTGCTTCTGATGGTCGCTGAAGAAGACGTCGCGGTGGTCGATCTCGCCGTCGACGGCGACAACGTCGATGGCGCACAGGCCGCATTCGCCGCGCTTGCAATCGTACATCACGTCGTGGCCGCTGGCGTTGAGGACATCAAGCATCGAGCGCTCGCGCGGGATCTCCAGCTCGACATCGGAGCCTTTCAGACGCACGCGAAATGTCTCGGTCGGCAGCGTGCCGCTGGAGCCGAACGTCTCGTAGCGGAGATCGGGAAGCGGATGGCCGGCGCGGATCCAGGCGTGGCGCGCGGCATCCAGCATCCGCATCGGGCCGCAGAACAGCGCCAGCGTGTCCGGAGGCAGTGACGCAAACAACGCGTCGAGATCGAGCCGGCGACCTTCGCTGCTCGCATGAACCACCAGGCGATCACCCAGCAGGTTTGCAAGATCGTCGAGATAGGCGGCATCCTCGCGCGAACTCACGGCATAGTGCAGCACCACATTTGCGCCGCGCCGCGCCAGCGCCTGCGCCGCACCGAGGATCGGCGTGATGCCGATGCCGCCGGCGATGAGGCAGTAGTTTGGACGCGCCCAATCGACCGCGAGCAGCGACGCCGGCGTCGTGATGTCGAGCCGCGCGCCCGGCTGCAACGACCACATATAGCGCGAGCCGCCACGCGAATCCTCGGCGCGGCGCACCGCGATCCTTAAACCCCGCGACGAGGCTTCCCCGACCAGCGAATAGGACCGCGTCTCGGGCAGGCCATCGATGGTGACGCTGATATTAATGTGGCTGCCGACCGGATAGGCGGCGCCGTCGAACTGGTCCGGCCGGATCAGGAATTCGCGGATGCCCGGTGAAAGATCGCGCGTCGAGACGAGCGTGGCCGGAATCCAGGTCTCGATGAAGCGCATGGCACTCCCCTCAATCGGTTGCGGACTTGATCAGCGCGAGCGCCGGCAGCAGGTCGAGATGGGTCCGATTGCGCAGTGCAAGCCGCAGATTGCGCACCGCGAGCCGCGCATGCTCGCGCATGACCGCTTCGGCGCGGGCGCCTTCGCGGTTCTCGATCGCGTCGATCACGACGCGGTGGTGCTCCTGCCCGATGATCAGGATCTGCTGCGCCTCGGGCAGCGCCGACTGCGCCATCACGAAACCGCTCGGCGAGGCGAACGGCAGCGCCGAGGCGCGATCGATCTGCCGGATCAGCGGCGGGCTACGCGACAATTCCGTGAGCAGAGCGTGGAAGCGCGCGTTCAGCGTGACATAGGCCGAGAAGGCGTCGACCGAGATCGGCACCTGGCGCAGCAACTCGTCGATCGCGGCGAGGCACTCCTTCAGCGGCTCGAGCTCGCGCGCGGAGACGCCGCGCTCGGCGGCAAAGCGCGCGGCGAGCCCTTCCAGCGTGCCTCGCAGCTCGATGGAATCAGAGATGTCGCGCTCGGAGAACGCCTTCACCATGAAGCCGCCGGAGGGAATCGCCTCCAAGAGACCCTCCTCCTCCAGCCGCACCAGCGCCATGCGCACCGGGGTGCGCGAGGCGCCGGTCGTCTCCACCGCCTGGAGCTCGGAGATGCGCTCGCCGGGGCGCAGTAAGCCCGACAGGAGCTGGTCGCGCAGCGCGAGCTGCGCCTTCACGGTCTGCGAGACGGAGCGGTCGACCTCGCGCTCGGCCATGTCGGCTTACTCCGCGGCCTGAAGGTGCTGCGGCGGATTTTCCTTGGCCACCATCTTGTCGATCAGCTTGCGCGTCCACATCGCGCCGGCGTCGATGTTGAGATTGTAGAAGATGCGATCAGGGTTCTCGTCCATCGCGCGCTGCTGCGCTTCGAGGATGAGCTCGTCCTCGTGGAAGATGCCGGAGACGCCCTCGCGGATCTCGGTGGTGATGCGCTGCTCGCCGAGCTGATAATTGCGCACGAAGGCCCAGAAATAGTGGCAGGTCTTCTCGGTCTCCGGCGTGATGGTGTTGAGCACGAAGCCGTTGACGCCCTGCGAGCGGTCGCCTTCTGGCGCGCCGGTGCCGGTCGGCGCCACGCCGACGTCGATCGCAATGGTGCACGGCGCCTCGAAGCGGATGATCTGCCAGCGATCGACAAGACCGGACTTGCCGAGTTGTTTCGCCCAGAACGGCGGCGCCTCGATGCCGCGCATCCAGCGCGTCACCGTCACCGTCTTCTCGCCATGGGTGACGTCGAACGGCGCCTCTGCGACCGCCTCGTTGCCGATGGACGAGCCGTGCACGAACGTCTCGTGGGTGAGGTCCATGAGATTGTCGAGCACGAGGCGGTAGTCGCAATTGACGTGGATGGTCTTGCCGTCGCCGGCCCAGGCCGGGTCGTGATTCCAGTGCAGGTCGGGCACCAGCGCGGGATCGGCCAACGCGGGATCGCCCATCCAGAGCCAGATGTAACGGTGACGCTCGACCACCGGATAGGCGCGGACGCAGGCCGACGGGTTGATGGTCTCCTGCGAGGGCATGAAGGTGCAGCGCCCTTGCGCGTTGTATTTCAGGCCGTGATAGCCGCAGACGACGGTGTCGCCTTCGAGCCTACCCTTGGACAGCGGCACCAGGCGGTGCCAGCAGGCATCCTCCAGCGCGGCTACCGAGCCATCGGCCTTGCGATACATCACGACGTGCTTGCCGCAGATCGTCCGCGGCAGCAGTGCTGGCTTCACATCGGCGTCCCAGGCGGCGGCATACCAGGCGTTCATCGGGAAGGGTTTTGTCACCGGTCTCACTCCCAAAGCTTATGAATACGTTATGTATACAATACCGGAGGAATGGAATCGTTCAAGGGCAGATAAGACGTATTATAATACCTTTATATCTAATCGTGTATACACACCTAATCCGCCGTCATTCCCCGCGAAGGCGGAATCCAGTACGCCGCGCCGGTCATTGGTTCACTCAACTGGCGCCACGGCGTACTGGATCAC
Organism: Bradyrhizobium sp. WSM4874; assembly: GCF_055811835.1. Classification (NCBI taxonomy): domain Bacteria; kingdom Pseudomonadati; phylum Pseudomonadota; class Alphaproteobacteria; order Hyphomicrobiales; family Nitrobacteraceae; genus Bradyrhizobium; species Bradyrhizobium sp. WSM4874. The sequence goes on along the minus strand of NZ_JBVVPR010000008.1, from coordinate 28,218 downwards.
CCGCTCTCGCGGGTGATGACACCTGTTGATGCGGCGAGTCCTCCCTTGGAGGAGCAGTGGCAGCGGCGCTTGGCTCGACGACTACGCCCCGAATACCTTCGCCAATCCTGCCTGAGCCTCCTGCTGAATCGCCTTCAGGTGCTCGGGGCTGCGAAAACTCTCCGCGTAGATCTTGTAGACGTCCTCGGTGCCCGACGGCCTGGCGGCGAACCAGCCGAAATCGGTTTCGACCTTGATGCCACCGAACGGCTGGCCGTTGCCGGGCGCCTTGCTCAGCGTGGCGCGGACGGGATCGCCGGCGAGATCCTTCAGGCCAAGCTGCTCGGGCGTGACGGACTTCAGGATGTTTTTCTGCGGCGGGGTCGCGGCAACGTCGATGCGCGCGTAATGGGGCACGCCGAACTCGGCGGTGAGGTCGTTGAAGAGCTGGCTCGGATCGCGGCCGGTCTTGGCCATGATCTCGGCCGCGAGCAGGCCGAGGATGATGCCGTCCTTGTCGGTCGTCCACACCGTGCCGTCGCGGCGGAGGAACGAGGCGCCTGCACTCTCCTCGCCGCCGAAGCCGAAGCCGCCCGTGAGGAGGCCATCGACGAACCATTTGAAGCCGACCGGCGTCTCGACCAGCTTGCGGCCGAGTTTTTTCGCGACGCGGTCGATGATCGAGCTCGACACCACGGTCTTGCCGATCGCGGCGTCCTTGCCCCAGTTCGGGCGGTGCGCGAACAGATAGGAGATCGCGGTCGCAAGATAATGGTTCGGATTCATCAGGCCGCCGGTGCGCGTCACGATGCCATGGCGGTCCGCGTCGGTGTCGTTGGCGAAGGCGACGTCGAAGCGGTCTCGCATCGCGATCAGGCTCGCCATCGCGTAAGGCGAGGAGCAGTCCATGCGGATCTTGCCGTCCCAGTCCACCGTCATGAAGCGGAACGTCGGGTCGATCGCCTCGTTCACGACCGTGGCCTTCAGGCCGTAGCGCTCGATGATCGGATGCCAGTAATGCACGGCGGCGCCGCCGAGCGGATCGATGCCGATATTGACGCCGGCGGATTTGACCAGGTCGAGATCGACCACGTTGCCGAGATCGGCGACGTAGGGTGTGACGTAGTCATAGGCGTGGACGTTCGCGGATTTGCGCGCCCTGGCGTAGTCGATGCGGTTCACGCCCTTCAGGCCGTCGGCAAGATAGGCATTGGCGCGCTTCTCGACCACGGAGGTCGCGTCGGTGTCGGCCGGTCCGCCATGCGGCGGATTGTATTTGTAGCCGCCGTCCTCGGGCGGATTGTGCGACGGCGTGACGACGACTCCATCCGCGAGGCCCGAGCTGCGGCCCTTGTTATAGGTCAGGATCGCGTGGGAGATCACCGGCGTCGGCGTGTAGCCGCCGTCCTTGTCGATCATGACGTCGACGCCGTTGGCCGCGAACACCTCGACGGCGCTGACCAGCGCCGGCTCGGCCAGCGCATGGGTGTCGATGCCGATAAAGAGCGGGCCGGTCAGCCCCTTTTCACGTCGGTAATCGCAAATTGCCTGCGTAGTCGCGAGGATATGGCCTTCGTTGAAGCTGGTCTTGAACGAGGTGCCGCGATGGCCGGAGGTGCCGAACGCCACCCGCTGCGCGGGATCGGCGACATCAGGCTTGCCGGCGAAATAGGCTGTCACCAGCCGCGGAACGTTGGTGAGCACGTCCGGCGAAGCCTGCTTGCCCGCCGCGGGATGAACATCAGCCACTGGGTATACCTCGTCCTATCGTAGAATTGCGCGATACCATAGCATCGGCCAAGCCCCCGCCAAGAGCACAACACGCGCGAGGGGGCGGCCGTTCCTGAGATCATGCTATGGTCTTTCGATCGGGGCTATTCGAGTCGGGGCATGACGCTGTTTCAGAGGCTTTTGGTTGTTCTGATGGCCGGGCTTGCGACCGCTGGCATCGCGCCCGATGCGATGGCCGCGGAGTTCTACACCGAGGATTTGCGTATCCCGATGGCCGAGGCCGGACCGCAGGGGCTGGAGGCGTTCCTGGTTCGGCCGGCCGGGACCAAGCGCTATCCGCTCGCACTGCTCAGCCACGGCTCGCCGCGCAGTTTCGACGATCGGGCGACGATGTCCGCGCACAAATATTACGGCATCGCTCTCGAATATGCCCGGCGCGGCTTTGCCGCGCTGATCGTGATGCGGCGCGGCTACGGCACCTCGCCCGGTGGGCGCGTCGACAGCGTCGGGGGCTGCGCCAATGCCGCTTATCTGCCGGCCGCGGCGGTCGCGGTGGCTGATTTACGCGCGGCGATCGAGGCGATGGCGCGCCGAAGCGACGTCACCACATCAGGCATGATCGCAGCCGGCCATTCCGCCGGCGGGTTCGCCACCGTCGCGTTGACCGCGCAGGCGCCAGCGGGTCTCGTCGCCGCAATCAGCTTTGCCGGCGGACGCGGCTCGCGCGACGACGACGACGTCTGCAATCCGAACGGGCTGGTGCAGGCCTTCGCCACGTTCGGCAAAACCTCGCGCGCGCCAATGCTGTGGGTCTATGCCAGCAACGATTCCTACTTCGGTCCCGAACTCGCGCGCCGCCTCCATGACGGATTTCGCGCCAATGGCGGCAACGCGAAATTCATCGCAGCGCCGCCCTTTGGCGACGATGGCCACTATCTCTATTCGGTCGTGAGCCGTCCGCAATGGACGCCGTATCTCGACGCCTTTCTACGCGAGCGAGGTCTCGGCCACGACATCCTGAGCCCGCCCGATCCGCTCCCGCCGCCGGGCCAGCTCAGCGAGGCCGCGCGTGCGGAGTTTGCGCGCTATCTCGCCAGCACGATGCCGCACAAGGCTTTTGCGGTATCGCCGAACGGCGGTTACGGCTGGCGTTCGGGGCGCGCAACGGCCGACGACGCCCAACGCGATTCACTTGGCGCCTGCACAAAATGGTCGCCCACCTGCACGCTCTATGCGGTCGACGACAAATTGACCGGGGCTGCGCCAAGCATATCAACCGACCAGAGCTCGCGGTCGCGATAGCTTCATTGCGCCGCCGGCCGCTCGCGCCGTCCGAGCCGGGCCGCCCCCCGGGCCGTCAGAGAATCGGTTGTTAACTCGAAAGATATAATACGTGTCCATGCTGCGGGATCGAACACACATCAATGCCCGCGCAGCGTGGACACACGTTGCGATCGCTGTGCTTTGGTTGGCATCCACCTCCGTGCACGCCCAGAACGACGTGGAACCGGCGTTGGCGGCGGGCGCTCGCGATGCAGATCTCGGCGCTGGAGAGACGCCGGCCTCGCGGGCGGCAATCCGAAAAATCATCGAAAGAGAAACGGCCAAGACCGATCTGCCCGCGGACATCGCGGAGGCCGTCGTCTTCGTTGAAAGCGGATACAATCCGGCCACCATTGGCGCCGTCGGCGAGATCGGCCTCATGCAGGTTCGGGCCGAAACGGCAGCGATGCTCGGATTCCGGGGACATAACGCAGAGCTCGCAGAGCCCGACATCAACATTCACTACGGCGTTCTCTATCTGAGCCGCGCATGGCGCCTGGCAGGCGGGGACCTTTGCCGAGCCCTGATGAAATATCGAGCCGGTCATGACGAGGAGTCCATGACCCCGCGCTCCCAGGTTTATTGTAATCGCGCCCGCAATCGTCTTGCCTCGATGAACTCGACGAATGTGGGAAACCAGGCTGCGGCCGTCCCAGATGTGGCACCGGCGCCAGCACCGACACCCACCGTCTCGAAGTCAGCGCACAATCAGAGGTCGGCGCACAATCAAAAGGGAACGGCACAGCCGAAGGACGTTTACGCGCGTTACCGTCAAGGCACGGCGGTCGCGAGCAGGGCCTATTGGGCAGCACAGGAAGCCCGGGTGCGCCTCATCAAGGCGCGCGTCGAAGCCAAGTGGAAACGGGTCGCATCACGCCAATCGAATTAGAATTGCTGCCTTGAGACGACCAGCGGTTGGACGAACGACATTTTTGAAACCGAACTTTGAAACCGAACCTGAATAGAGATCATGCACAATAGTTTGAGAGTTTTGTTTGCAATCGTCGCGACCGGCGCAGTGGCCTTGTCGGCCTTTCTCGCGATTCGGTTCCTGGTCGGTTTCAGTGGCTGAACCCGACGGCGCAGCCGGCACCATTTCGTGCTGCGCCCGAGTCTAGAGCCGCTCGCTCAGCGCGAGCTTGTAGCCGACGCCGGTGACTGTGGTGATGACGGGCGTGCCGCTGCCGACCAGCTTGCGGCGCAGCCTCGCCACCAAGGCATCGACAGTGCGGATATCGACCTCGGCCTGGCGATTGCTGACCACCTCGATCAGATAGTCGCGGCTGAGCGGTCTGCCGTCGGCACCGACGAGCGCCGCGAGCAGGTCGAATTCGGCGCGTGTCAGCGCCACCGGCTTGCCGTCGCTGCCGAGCAGCTCGCGCCGCGTCAGGTCGATGATCCAGTCGCCGAAGGCGATCGAATTATGGTTGCGCGCCGCCTTGCGGTCGATCGAGCGCCGCCGCAGCACGCTTCGCGCGCGCGCGAGCAGGTCGCGCAAATTGATCGGCTTGGTGACGTAGTGGTCGCCCGCGATCTCGAGGCCGAGGATGCGATCGACGTCGGTGTCGCGGCGGGTGACGAAGATGATGCCCGCGTTGCTGGTCGCCTGGATCTCCTTGGCGAGATCGAAGCCGTCACCGTCGGGCAGCTGCACGTCGAGAAAGACGAGATCGGTCCGCGTCCGCAGCGCCTGGCGGCATTCGGCGCAGGAGCCGGCGCCGACCACGTCGAAATTGTTTTCGCTGAAATAGCCGACCAGCATCGTCCGCGTCACCGGATCGTCCTCGACGACGATCAGCCGCTCGCGGCCGGCGACACGCAATTCCTGAACTGCGGAATCAGCCACGATGTTGGATGTCCTGTGTGCTTGCGGGCCGGCCTGGAAGCTCAGGTCGCCGAGCGCGCCGTCCTGTGAACGTACATTCACGACTGTTCGAGCCCCCTCGAATTGCCTGCTGCAATACTAGGCGCGTTATCGCGCCCAAACAACATTGGTCACGAACCAACTGGATTAAGTATGAATTGGCCCACACTTCTCATCCCACGCATCATGTTCGGGAGCCCCGCACAAGCGGCTGTTGTGCGGGCTGAAGCCCATCCCGCGGCCGCTTGCCACGCCAAGAGCTTCAAATCTACTGTGGCGCCCGAAAAGCCTGACCCAGGAGGTGGCGCCATGGAAGTCATCCTGCTCGGCACCGGGGGCCCGCGCCCGGACCCGCGCCGCATGGCGACGACCACGCTGATCAGGCTCGGCGAGGAAAATGTCCTGATCGACGCAGGCCGCGGCGTCATGGTGCAGCTCAGCAAGGCGGGCGTGCCGCTCGGCTCGATCAACACGGTCTTTCTCACCCATCACCATTTCGACTCGGCGACCTCTACGATGTGATGCTCAATTCATGGTTGCACGGGCGCAAGGACGATCTGCGCATCTATGGACCGCCGGATACCGAACGGCTCGTCAATACGCTCGTCACGCAGGTCTACGACAAGGACATCGCCTGGCGCGATCAGGGCGAGCCGAGCTTTGGCGGGTGGAAACCTGTCGTCGCGACCGACATTATACCGGGCCCCGTTCTCGACACCGGGCGCTGGAAGATCAGCGCCGAACTGGTCTCGCATGGCGACGGCCTCGACATGTCGCCGGCCTTCCTCGCACGCTGGATGTGTCTCGGCTATCGCTTCGAGGCCGAGGGCAAGGTCATCGCAATTTCCGGCGACACGGTGCCCTGCCCCGGTCTCGAGCGGTTGGCTCAGGGGGCCGACCTGCTGGTCCAGTGCTGCTTCCTCGCCACGCCGGAGATCGACAACGAGCACCTGCGCCGGCTTGCGAAATTCACGATCGCCTGCGGCGATACCGTCGGGAAGGTCGCGGCCAAGGCCGGCGTCAAGAAGCTCGCGCTGACCCATCACCGGCCTCGCACCGACGATTCCATGCTGAACGCGCTGCTTGCGGACGTCAGGCGGGACTACGCAGGTCCAGTCGTGCTCGGCGAGGACCTCACACGGATCGAGGTCTGAGAACTCGAGATGCGCGAAGGCCGTCCGGCCTCAGGACGATCCAACCTCAACCCGAAACGACAACTGCTCCTCCGTTCCGGGCGCGATGTGCATCAGGCCCGGCTTGTCGGTGAACTCGCCGTCGAAGCCGGCCGGACTGGCATAGCCGCGCCAGGGCTCAATGCAGAGGAACGGCGCGCCCGACGGTTTCGACCAGACGCCAAGCTCGCGAAAGCCTCGCCATGACATTTCCAACCACGGCCCGGCGGACGCGCCCTGCTCCGCGGCATAACGGACCGAATTGCTCGCGATCCGATCGAAGATGATTGCGTCGTCGACGAACAGGGATTCGGACAAGGGCAACACGGAGCCTTTGATCGGGCTCGGCTCCGTTGCCGGACGCAGCAAGCCGCCGTCGAGACGGCGGACGGGAGATGGCTCTGCGTTCGCGAAGCTCAGCGCGTAACTCTCCTTCGCCAGTCCCGGTTGGAGCGGCCAGTTGAAAGCGGGATGGCCGCCGAGCGAGGCCGGCAATATCTCCTTGCCGGTGTTCGCGACGACTAGTGAAAGATCGAGACCGGATTCGTCGAGCGCATAGGTTGCCGTCAGGCGGAACGCGAAGGGGTAGAGCGCGCGCGTCGTCTCGCTGTCTTCGAGCACCAGGACACAGCGACTTTCGCCACGTTCCGCCCACGCAAAGCGGCTGTCACGCGCGAAGCCGTGCTGGGTCATCCGGTAGGTCCTGCCCCGGTGCCGCAATTCGTCATTGGCGAGACGCCCGACGATCGGAAACAGCAGCGGCGCATGGCGCGGCCAGGCCGGCTCCGCCTGCCAGACGAACTCGACGCCGGCATCGCTCGCCAGTGAACACATCTCCGCGCCTTGCGCCTTGATGGTCGCGGTGAGGCCGCCGCTGCGGATCGTGTGCGTGTCGTCAGTCATGCGACATATCATACAGAGTCCGATCTGTTGTCTACTTGAACAATTTGGATCTGGCCCGGCAGCTAGCACCGGCTGGTTACAACTGAGCAGGGCCTTCTTCGTCTCGGCGTTGGATGAGCCGCGGCAACAAAGCCGGTACGGGAACGGGTCGAGGGTTTGGGAACCGTCCCGATGGTCGATCCCTGCAAAATTGAGATTGCAGCGTGATTTTCGCCAAATGCAGTGACACCGCGAAATTGATTGCACCGAAAACGTGCATGTAAACCGCCTGTTACTAGCCATTCTCCCTGTATGAACGAGCAGGGACCCATCGTGACTGGCAGGGACGGAGGAGTTAGAATGCGTACACTTGGAACAGGAACATTGGGCCACCCCTGGGCCGCCCCCGATCGAGCTTTAACGTTCCACCGAACGTGCCTTGAGCAACAGGTGACGCATGCCAGCTAGGCAATCGGATGATGAGACGATCAACGAATTGATGGAGTTAGCCGGCGTCTCGACCGCTGATCACAAGGCGCGGGGTTGGATCGGAAGTGCCTTAGCGGCTTCTCGAGCTCCTGCCGCCTATGAACCGCGGCCGTCCCCCGCCAAACACAACGCGCCGCTCAATGCGATTGAGCGGGCCACGGACCGGTTGATTGCAGCCCTTAACGCATTAAAGTGTCACGGTCACGCCCATAGCTATTTCTGGAGAGCTGCAGCGTTCGGGCCCATTCGCGATGCCAACTCCGAGGCGCCCACTGTCTTGGCCACCGTGAAAAGCATTCGCCATGCCGCACGCTCGGCACGCATGACCCAAGCGGGGCGCCCCCGAAATTACCGCAAACAGCACTTGGTGGACTTAGCGTTAGCATTTTGGGCAAGATTTTCGCTCAATAGACCGAGCAGCGACCAGCAGAACAAGTTTGTGGACTTTGCCAGCCTGTTGTACGAACAGGCAACGGGGGTGTCGGTCGAGCGCAAGGGCCACGGCATTGAGCGGCAAATTAAAGTGGCGTTGCGACGGCTGCCGATTGAAGCGCAACGCGCAACATTGCTGCACGTAAGTCCGTCGAAGACTGCCTGAGCTCATTCTTCTCACGGGTTCGGCATCCTGTACAACCGAGGTCGGTGTGCTTCGCCTTGGACCAAGCCCGCAGCAAAGCGAGCCGGGTACAAACGTGCCAAGGATTCGAGGTCGGCAATCGTGAAGATCGAGTTCTTTCAAAGTCAATGCGCGCCTGGAGCCAAAGATTGCCTCCTAGTCAGCACTGCAGCGATCCTCGCTGGCCGTCGGGGCCAACGACGGGACAAAATTCGCCGCAAGTCGTCTTGAGTTTCGTCCTTCAGTTACGGTCCACCACGGGCATTGTTGCACTTTGCAATCACTGGAGTGCTGGATGTCAAAGATCGACTCGGACCGACTGGCGGTCGAACACTTGTCCCCTCACGACCTGAGGCCGAACGTCAGCAACGCCAAAATTCACCCCAAACGGCAAATTGAAAAGATTGCCAAATCGATCAGACGGTTCGGCTTCGTCAACCCCGTGCTCATTTCGGATGACATGGAAGTCGTCGCGGGTCACGGCCGGGTGGAGGCTGCGAAGCATCTCGGGCTGGAGCACGTTCCTGTTGTACGCCTGTCCGGCCTCACCGCCGCGGAGCGACTTGCCTACACTCTCGCGGACAACCGGTTGGCGGAGTTTGGCCGCTACGACCGCAAGAAAGTGGCGATCCAGCTCAAGCAGTTGCAGTGTCTCCGATTCGATGAAATCGACGTCACGGGATTCGCACTAGACGACTTAGACATCCGGCTCGACCAACCTGCAGAGCTGAACGGCCACCACGTCGGTCCCGACGACGAACTGCCCACACCGGGAAAGTGTGTGGTGTCGCACCGGGGTGACCTCTGGAAGTTGGGGCGTCATTACCTCCTGTGCGGCGATCCCACCAGCGCCACCGATGTCCGACGTCTCATGCGAGGCCAGCTGGCCGAGGTGGTTTTTCTTGATCCTCCCCGTTGTGTTGCGGCCGGAAGTTTTTCTGGACTCGGCGGGCACTTCGATCCCGAAGTCGCCATGGCGCAAGGCGCGAGGTCGGAGCCGGACCTCAACAAAATCCTCTCGTCCGCCTTGCGGCTTGCAAAAGCGGCCTCCAAGGCTGGCGCTATCACGTTCGCGTTTTCGAGCGCGCTGCAACTCTACCACTTGCTCGCCGCCGCGCGTGACGAACAGCTGCCGCTCGAGACCCTGATCGTGTGGGCGAAGCGCGATGCCGAAATTGGGGGGCTTTATCGATCCCAGCACCAGTTGATCGCCGTGCTTAAGACCCCCGATACTGGCAATCTCAAGTGTTCTAAACCTACCCAGCACGGTCGCCATCGCAGCAATCTTTGGGAATATGCTGGCGCTAGCTCCCCTGATGCGAGCCGCGCCGACGAGCTGGTGATGCGCCCCTCTCGGCCCGTCTCGCTCATCGGCGATGCTATCCGGGACGTGAGCGGCCAGGGCGCCATTGTCCTTGATACGTTCGGAGGTACCGGTAGCACGCTGATTGCCGCCGAGAAGACCGGGCGGCGCGCCTATCTGCTCGAGGTCGAGCCCGCTTACTGCGACCTCATTCTCCGTCGCTTTCACCGTAGCACGGGCCAAGCCGCAGAACTGGATGGCGAAGGCCTGACCTTCGGTGACGTGGAAAAAAGCCGACTCGCCGACCGCACCAGCCTGTCGATCCACAATGACAGTGAGGATTGCAGTGGCACCTAAAACACCGCTGCAAGGGCATGATCCGGGCAACAGGTCCGCCGGGAGCACTCAGGGCTCTCCCTCTTTGCCTGCGGAGGAAACCTACAAGGTTGGCCCGGGTCGCCCGCCGAAAGAGCATCAGTTCAGGCCCGGGCAGAGCGGGAACCCCAAAGGCGCCAGGCGGAAGGCGCCATCGCTGGTCCCCGACCTCAAAGAGCTCTTCGAACGCGCATTCAACCGCAAAGTAAAACTGGCGCAGGGCGAGCGTGCACGCTTGATCACGATGTGGGACGCCGGCATGCAGCAGCTTGCTGTTCAGTTTGCCAAAGGGGACCGGAACGCGCGCCGCGATGCTTTCTGGATCGCCGAACGCTTGGGTGCCGGGTTCTTAACACCGGCAAAAGCGCTCGGTGAAGTTCTCGCAGGGGATCGTCAGGCGGTCCTCGATGCTTATGTCGCACGGCAAACACAGCCGTCGGTCTCCTCCGCGCCATTCCCGGTTTTCGCACCTCCCGAGTTGTCGGATGACGATGCGCCAAATGAAGCCGATAAAACATGAGCACATGAGCGTGCCGACACACGTCGAGCCAAATGCGGAGGTCGCTCTGCGGGCACTACTCGCCCATGACCTGACTGCGTTCACGCAATTTGCCTTCGGTGTGGTGCGGCCAGAAGTCGAGTTTAAACCGAACTGGCATCTCGAGGCCATCACATATAAGCTGTCCCAGGTCGCTGCAGGTCTCATCCGACGTTTGATCATCACCCTGCCGCCACGTTCGCTCAAGTCACTGTGTGCATCGGTTGCGTTGCCGGCATGGTTTCTCGGACATTCTCCGTGGGAACGCGTGGTCGTGGTCTCCTATTCCGATCTTCTTGCGCGCACCCACGCCAGCGACTTCCGGCGCTTGGTGAATGATCCGCTCTACCTCGCTAGCTTTCCCAACATGCGCATCGACCGCGAGGCCGACCGCGAGATCCTGACCACCAAGCGTGGCAAACGTATCGCGACCTCGATCGAGGGGACGCTCACTGGCCTCGGGGGAAACCTGATTGTCATTGACGATCCCTTGAAGCTTGGCGACGCCATGTCGGATACGGTGCGGGCGCGGGTCATTGAGTGGTATCGTTCCACCCTACTTTCGCGCGGCGACGACAAGACCGCGACGCGTATCGTGGTGGTCATGCAACGGGTCCATCAGGATGACCTCGTCGGCTACCTGCAGGAGCAAGGTGGCTTTGACGTCCTCAATCTTCCTGCAATTGCGCAACACTCGCAAACCTATGACCTCGGTCGTTGCCGCACCTACAGGCGACAGCAGGGTGAGCTCCTCCACCCTGCGCATGAGTCGGTGGAAGTGCTGCGCGAACTGAAGCGTGAGATGGGGCCAATCGCTTTTTCGGCACAATACCAGCAGAATCCGACCCCGCCTGGCGGCACGATCATCAAGAAGAAATGGCTCGTTACCTACGATCAGATATCATCTGAGCCTGGCGATCGCATCGTTATGAGCTGGGACATCGCTTTGAGTGAAACCCAATCTGGCGATTATTCCGCCTGCGTCATTCTTCTGGTTCGCAAGGAAATCGTGTTCGTTCTCGAGGTGGTGCGCGGCCGATTTCCCTTCGAAACCTTGAAGAGAAAGGTCATGGAGGTCAAAAGAAGGTACAGATCATCAACGCTTCTGATCGAGGATTCTCCGATCAGTCTGGGCCTCATTCAGAGTCTGCGAGAGCAATCCGTCAACGTGACGTCTTACAAGCCGGGCACTGATAAGCGCGCGCGATTGATTGCGCAGACCGACTTGTTCGCTGGAGGTTCGGTCCGTCTTCCCCGACGCGCCGGATGGCTGGAACAATTCGTAGCCGAGCTGCTCGCATTCCCCGGTCGCCATGACGATCAGGTTGACGCGCTCACCCAAGGCCTCGCTTGGGGCCGCGAGCACTGGAGCAGTCGAACCTTCATCGGCACTTACCGAGGAGCCTGTTAGGTGGTTGCGCCGTTTATTATGAGCGATCTCATCATCGATCGGGTTCGGAGGACACTGCAATGAATGGACTCAGACGACGCGACGGCTACCCGTCATTGCGTGGGTTTCCTCAGTCGAACGCCCGGTCCACCTGCATTCTCCTCGATGAACTCGATCCCCGCAGAGGAAAGAGCGCTCAAGATTTTAGAAGCCGTCTCGGCGCGCCCCCCAAGGACGTCGTCTGAAGCTTCCAGGCGCTTGATGGTTGGAATCGAGACCCCGGCCGTTGCCGCTAGATCATCTTGCGACCAGCCAAGTAGAGCCCGCGCTGCCTTTATTTGCCTAATTGATACTTTTAGTATTGACATCGTTGCCAGCGGAATAGATACTTTTAGTATCAATTCATCCTTCTTGAATCACCTGACCCAGGATTACAGCGATGCACGTAATTGCCAACAGAATACTCGACAGGCGCACATTTATCGGGGGGTCCGACGCCAGGATCATTATGGGAGAGGATGAAGACAAGCTCGCCAGACTTTGGCGTGAGAAGCGGGGCGAGCTCGAGACCGAGGACCTGAGCCAAGAACTGATTGTCCAACTTGGCAGCATCACCGAGGACCTCAACCGAGCCTGGTACGAGCGAAATAGCGGCCACACGGTCGAAGACGTTCAGCGAAGGGTCCGACACCCGATCCACAGATGGATGGGCGCGACATTGGATGGCCGCGTCTCGCAAACTGGAGCCGTGTTCGAAGCCAAGTTCATGCTGCCTTGGAATTTTTCCGAGGAAGCGGCCGCCGACAAGCACATGGCCCAGCTTCAGCACAACATGTGGGTGATCGCCTCCCGCTCGGCCGTGCTCTCAATCATCACGGGCGGTGGCAAGTGGGTCGAGATCAAAGTCCAAGCCGATCCGCTCTATCAGCACCTGCTGCTCACGGCCGAGAAGAAATTCTGGCGTTGCGTTCAAAGCGGCGAGCCGCCTGTACTGTTCAACATCGAAACGCCACGTCCACGGCTTGACGCCGTCAAGGTCGTGGACATGTCTTCTTCCAATCACTGGGCCGAACTAGCTGCCACCTATCTTCGGACGCGCGAGGCGCACGGCGAGCATGAGACCGCTAAAGCCGACCTGAAGAAGCTGGTGCCGGAGGACGCCAAGGAAGCCGCAGGCCACGGCATCAAGGCCAAACGCTCCAAGTCGGGCGCGATCAGCTTCGAGGCGCAGCCTACGGAGGCCGAACGTGCACCAATCCAGTGAGCGGATCGGCGCCATCGCTGCAGCCCTCGCCCGGGCCCAAGCCGAACTGACAAACCCAGAGAAAACACTGACCGCGGTGATCCGCTCGCCGTTTCCGCGCGAGGACGATCGCACCTTCCGCTACGCCTCCCTCGCCTCGGGTCTAGAGATCGTTCGCAAAACCTTAAGCCAGCAGGAGATTGCCACCATCCAGACCACCCGGATTGAGGCCTCCACGGCCCAGATCCATCTCACGACGCTGCTTGCCCATTCCTCCGGCGAGTGGATCGCCTCGGAGTGGCCGGTCTGCGCTGCCAAAGACGTCGAGGCACCGCATCGGATGGGGGCCGCGCTCACCTATGCAAGGCGCTATGCCCTGTTCGCTCTGGTCGGGATTGCCGGGGAGGACGATCTGGATGCTCCCGACGCGCTGGCCGGACCGCGCGGGGCGGAGCCGCAAGCCCCTCTCGGCGCAAAAACGAAGCGGACTCAGGGCCTTCTCAACCGCGCGCCGGTGCTAGATCCACCGCGGTCGGCTGAGCTCCGCGAGCAACTGTTGAGCCAACTTGAAGCTCTGCTGGCCAGCGAAGGCTTGCTCGCCTGGGCGAAGGCCAGCCTCCCGCTCAAGAACACCCTTCTGGAGGCGGATGCCCGGCTCGTCGAGTCCGCTTATCAGAACAAGCTTGAAGACGTTGCCCGTTCGCCGGCCAGCGGCGTCGAACCAACGCCCGAAATATCATCGGAGCTGCTCCCGGATGCCGTCGCAGGAACCCACTTGACGCCGCACCCATCACTCCAGGAGGTTGGGCTCGCCCATCCGAAGGAGCCTCCACGCAAGCGCAGCAAGGCCCATTTGGTGTTTGTCCGAGAACAGCCCTGCCTCGTTTGCCAGCAAACTCCATGCGATGCGCATCACCTGAAATTCGCACAACCAAGCAGCCTTGGGCGGAAGGTCAGCGACGAGTTCACGGTGCCACTGTGCCGCGCCCACCATCAAGAGCTGCATAGGTACGGCAATGAACGAGGATGGTGGACGAACCTGCAGATCACGCCGTTGCAGGTGGCGCTGGACTTGTGGGCGGCTGGCCCCATCCGCGGCCCAGCCACAGCTGCGGTTCTGAGTGAGGCCGCTTCCGAGCGCCCGGAGCCGTGAACAGCTCGTCCGCGGCGCCGCAGCTCGCTTCCACGGCGCCGCAGCTCGCTCGACGGCGCTGCCGAAAAGCGACGCGCCGTTCTTCCCATTGGTCGCTACTGGTTTGTCTGCGATCTGATAGGGCGTGAGTCAGAGTTCAAAAATTCGAGCAGAGGAGTTTAGCGACCGGGGGCAGCGGAAAGCCTGCCCGACGTGGCTTGTAAGTGGTAGGCGCAGGCAACAGGCCTAACGGCTCGAGCCTATCGGCTGTTCGGGCGAGCCCGGGCCGGATCCGGCGCACCGATTGGCAAACCGTTCGCCGAGTGGCCAACCCCGACCCCGGGGACGCTTACGGCGCCAGCACCGGCAGCGCTGTTTGGTGCGGCTGTGTTTGTACCTCGGGTTGCGGCGCGCTGCTCCGCCGACACCGCACCAGCCGTCGTCTTTTGCTTCGCGCCCGGTTCGCCGATCCGAAAACACGAACTCAGCTCCGGAAATCCGCGCTGCCGCGGTCCCAGCCGTGCTTGGAGCCCCGAGCGCAACCAGCTCAGAACGTCGCGTGGCAGCTGAAACGTCAACGCTTTAACCGCCAGCAACGGATGCCGACGAACTACGAGCGCCAGGCAAGTTGCAAAATAGCCAAATTTGCGGCTGGCCAGGGCCACCCGCAGCAACGCGACGCTATAGATTTGAACTCCAAGCCTCAACCTGTGCGCCCGGTCGGGATGGGAAACGGCCATCTCGTCTGCGACCAGCATATAGGACCGTAGCATACTCGGCAGGTTGCTCGACATATTTTCCGGCAAAAGGCGGTAGCCAACCAGATGTTCGGGAACGACAGCGAAGTGATATCTTTCAGCCACGCGGCAATAGAAAAGCAGATCCTCGCAGCCCTGCGCGCCCGCCGCGTGGAGCTTGCTGTCGAAGCCATTGACGGCATGCAGTGCTTCCCGGCGGACGAGGATCCCGCTGCCGTTACCTACAAAATTCCATGTGAGGATGTCGTCCAGGACATCGCCTGCGCAATAGACCGGAGCCGCCTTAACGAGCTCCCGGCTCTTGGCGTCGATGCGCACGTGCCAGCTGTAGGCAAGGCCGGTCTTTTCTCCTGCCGAAATAAGGGCCTGAAGCTCGCGTTCGACCTTGGTGGGCGCCCAAAGATCATCGGCATCGACGAATCCGATGAAATCGGCGCGAGCGCTTTGCCACCCGCGATTGCGGGCCGCCGCGACCCCGCATGGTCCTGCCTGATGATCCTGATCCGGGGATCCTGATCGGCATGTTTTTGCGCGACCATGACGGTGTTGTCGGTCGAGCCATCATCCACGACATGGATCTCGAGTAGCTCGTGTGACTGCGACCGGACGCTCCGGAGCGTTTCGTCAATCGTCGCGGAAGCGTTGTATGCGGGAATGACCACGCTGACGAGGCAGGTTTCGCTCAAACTACCTCTCCGTGCAGCTGACGGATACTTCGAGCGTGCAATCGCCTCGTACCGTGTTAAGCCGTGGAACATACATTGAAGATGCCGCCCGAACATGGCGGGTTCTCGACAAAGCCCACACCACCCGAATCTAGCGGAATATAAAGGCTGCGCTGAGGTCCACGAGAAGCTGTTATCCGAGGTCTTAAAGATCACCGAAATCGCGCGCCCCCAAAATCAAAAAGGGTGATCGCGCGTCGACGAAGCTGATTTCAAGCGCCGTCGAGCGTTGGACCTGCCAGCGAGCGCACGGTTCGACGTCAACCTCAAAACTCCGACGGACGGCGAAGCTTGGCGCAGCGTTAACCTCGGCTATGGAGGCGATCAAGGCTGCCTTCCCGCCGTTGACGGGCCAGTTGCCGAAACCGTCGCGTCGTCGATCTTCATCCGGCGCAAACTCATTTCTATCGCCATGTTGGACAGCGGCTTCCCGGGAGCCTGATTGGGAGATATGAACTCACCTCGTTGAGCTGCCTGAGGATCGCCACGGCGCGACCGGACAGCGGCACACGATGTTCGCGACCCGTTTTCGCGCGTATTGCAGGTACCGTCCAGATCTTCTCGTCCAAATCGATCTCGGCCCACGGGCGCCAAGGATTTCCCCTCACCGGGCGGCTGTCAGGATGCAAAGTTCCAAAGCAACCCCGGCTGCGGCCTCCCGCTCGCGCAATAGGGCGGTGAACCAGGCGATATTGAAGGACATGGCAGCATGGTGACCGCGCGCCAGCTTGGACGGCTTGGGCAGCAGGTGGTCTAGATGACCCGCCATCGGGCCGGGTTCACTGCTCGCGTAAACCTGCTCGCGTGGGCGAAGGCCAGCCTACCGCTCAAAGAACACCCTTCTGGAGTCGGACGCCCGGCTCGCCGAGCCCGCCTATCAGAACAAGCTTGAAGACTTTGCCCGTTCGCCGGCCAGCGGCATCGAACCAACGCTCGAAATAACAATGGAGCTGCTCCGGGTACGGTCGCTGCGACTGACGGGCGCCGCAGCTACTCCTGGAGGGGGATGGGCTTGCCTATCCCAAAGAGCCGCCGCGTAAGTGCCACAAGGTCCACCCGTTGATGGTCCGAGAACCCGCCTCGTTTGCCAGCAAACCCCGTGCGACACTCGTCATCTGAGGTTCGCTAGCCGAGCACCCTCGGGCGCAAGGTCAGCACGAGTTCACGTTGCCGCTCTGCCGTGCCCATCACCAAGAGCTGTATCGGTACGGCAATGAGCGAACCTTATGGGCTAACTTGCAGATCACGCCGTTGCCGGTTGCGCCGGACTTGTGGGCGACTGGCCCCGTTCGTGGTCCACGCCCCGCTCAGGCTTTGAGCGGGGCTGTTGTCGCACGCCCGGATTTCAAACTCTCATCATTGTGAATGCCCTTCGCGGCGGATCAGCTCACCCCGTGGCGCCGCTGACAGAACTTGTGGCATTAGCACCCGCCTCACTGCTCCTGCCGGCGCAAAATATCTTGCGAACCATGCGTAGCGTGCAGCTGACGACCTTTGCCGATCTCTCAGTGGTTGCGATCGCACCTGCCCAACTGCTGGTAGGTCCAGCACCACCGATTTTTGCGCCACCTTGTTCTCAAGCCTGACCGCTTTGGCGCAATGCAGCAAACCTGCAGAACGCGGGGTGCTAGGATCGGAGCTCATCTCGCCGACATCCCAAGCTGGTCTCCAGCACTCTGTTCGAGGCGGATCTTAGGAACCATTTCCGATTGAAGCCGTTGGTTGAACAACCTATAGTCATGTCCGCGCAACAACGCACGTAACGCCGGCGACGGCACTAAACTCTACGCCTTCCGCGCAGACAGTACGTGGGAAATTATAAGTACGTGGGGAGCTCCAAATGCACCCTTTTCCGCCGCTTTAGCCGGAGCCGCGCTGGCAGTCGGGGAGATGATGATCGGGTTGCAGCCCGGCAATGCGGGACAATCGGACATGCCCCCGAGAACGCTCTCGGTGAACCAGCACATCCAATTCGGGACCCCCACGCTGCCACCGATGGCCTACACTATGTTTTGCCTGCGCTACGAGGATGAATGCCGCAGAAGGCCGTTGTTTCGCGGCGGGGCGGTTCGCCTCACTGACAAACGCTGGGCCGATCTTAAATTGGTTAATCAGTCCGTTAATCGCAGCATCATTCCTGAGAACCAGGAATTGGGCCCAGTTGTCGAAACCTGGTTGATCAATCCGGATCGTGGCGATTGCAACGATTACGCAGTGAGCAAGCGCCACGAGCTGCTCAATCGCGGCTGGCCTGCGGGCGCGCTGCTGCTGAGTGAGGTCGTCACAAAATTGGGAAAACATCATCTTATTGTCGTCGTGCGTACCCGAAGCGGTACTCTAATTCTGGATAATCTGACGCCGCAAATCAAACCGTGGGCGCGTGCGCCGTATCGCTGGGTACGAATTCAAATGCCGAACAACCCTCAGCTGTGGACCACCATTGCCGACCTTGGGGAGTGAGTGTGTCTCGAGTTCGTCGACAAAATTCTCGAGCCCGACCCAAGTACTTTCCTCCATACCCCAAGCTTTCGCAGCAGTTGCGCTCGTATATTACGGAACTATGCTTGAGGATCGTTATGCGCGCGGGGGAATAAGGAAAATAAAGCCGAGCGCTTAGCCTCTTTCCGCATCAGCCGCGCGTCTTCTGAGAGGACGGCTTAAATTCCACGACCTCGTGCTGGTCGCTGCAATCCAACTGCCCTTGCTGTTTTACGATTACCTCGAGCTCAAGAGCTTCGAAGGCGAGTTCATCCGCCAAGCGTTGAAAGAACGCGCGCTTTTCGGCATCCGTCGCCAGCTGACTCATAACGGCAAAGTCTCTGGCGTCAGCGCGGAGCTTATTCAATCGTGGCCTGAGGTCCTTCATGTTGTTCCGGCCTGGGTTCAAAACTCATCCTCGGCGGAAACAATAACCTTGCTTGCCGGGATGGCGCACAGGTAACTGCGGAATAGGATATTCGTTCTTTCTTAACTGCTGGTTAGCCGCTTATTCATCGTGCGGTATCCGGCTTCCGGCCCCCGCGAGTTGCGGCTCGAGCCATCGTGGCACCCTGCCACCCACCAGATGTCGGTCACAAGTCTGCTCGCCGCTTCGCTCGCAGACCAGAAACCTTCCTTTCGTGGCGGGAACGCGTTTGGGCGAAGCGGTCGCTCGACCTGCGCCTGGGCGTCGAGCACTTTATCGCCAGCTCGCGCGGCGCGTGGCCCGCTCACCTGGTCCGAAAGACTGGTGTCCCTCCCAAACGTTCCGATCGGCTGCTCGGCGGCAAGGTCTAATGCCTGCGAGAGAACTTTGAAAAAGACCGATGGCAGTGCATCGCCGGGAAATCCGAAGGATTGTCCAGACTGCACGCATCTCGACAAGCCTGCCCACCAAGCCCATCTCGACCACTGTAGACAACTTTACTTCGGTGGTTAAAACCCCGCGCCACAAGCGCCGCCGGGGGCACTGAACAGATCACTGCCAGCGGATTCATCTTCGTTGCTGCGAGTTCTTTTGCTTTGTCGCGACCGTAAGCCGTTTTGAGGCCGCAGCTTCGGCCTTTCTGACCCGCTCTCGCAGCTCGATGAGCTGAAGGTACTCGGCTTCCAGCGGGTCGCGATAGGGGCACTGCTTGGCAGGTGCACGATAGTTCGAACTTCCATACGACGAATATCGAATCATGGAAATCGATGCCTGTTTTCAGACAACCCCACTGACTGGTGGTTCGGGAAAATACCCGATCGACGCGACGGTATTCCGTCTCGGCAACTTGGCAACGATTGTCACTCGTTAAGCTTGATGCTCGCGAGTTGCGTTAAAGCTGGAACTGCCGATCAGAATGGAATCTGCACGCGGCGCCGGCTAGCTAAACGAATGCGCGAGATCGAATAGCTTCGAACCGAGGGCGCCCACCACGAATATAATACCGCAATTATCCGTTGCGAGTGGCAGCCACTGCTTTTGAGCTGTGGAGAATAGCGAAAACCAGAAGAATTATGAACCGGGCTCGCATTCAATCCGACGCAGTGAGTCGGAGTCCCTGAAGTGCCGGACATTTGGTTTCCACTTCTCGCGACCGCCATCGTCGGCACACTCCTTTTTCTTGCGTTCCGACGATAGACCGCCCGGGGCAATGAACCCTCAGCCGCCGCTGAAATCGCGGTTCGCTGCGCGATGCTTTGACTGCGCATAAACAGCTAGGTTCCCTTCCAAGGGGGAAGGTGGCCGTGAGTACCTGGTTGCTCTTTTTTTAATTGTTTTGAGCGTGGGCATTTTAATCGGCCATGCGCCATGCGCTCCTGTATCCCGGACATCAACTTCTCGTTTAATTCGGGTTTCTTAAGAAGGACAAAATCGTGCACTATCTCATCGTAAGCGCTGCTCCGCGCGAAATAAACCGGCTGAGCTGAGGCCGCCCGCATCGCTCGTCAAGGCGAGGCAGACTGTGGGTCGAGAAGCAAGACAATGGAACGCATTTGTTTTGGCAGTCGCGAGGCGAAGGCCGCCTTCGCGCAGCCGTGCAAGTCGCAAAGCGTTCATTGTTCAACGCCTAGCGTCCGAGTTTGCTCTCTCAGGAGAGAAGCCGGTGCGCCCGCGAATGGACAGCGAGACCGACATCTGAGCGGGGGCTTGCAGCTCGGCTCACGATCTGCGGCCGCGCGGCTTGGCCTTCAACAGATGATGACCTCGGGCGTCCCGCAAACGGCCCCTCCAAACCGCATCAGCTCGCTGCGGCCGCGGCATTTCTCGGCGCGCGCCGAGCATCGCAAACCCGAAGCACCTTTATGATATTTCTTCGGCCGACAGGGTGCAGATGGCTGCGTGATCAAGTGATCGGCCGCGTCTAATCAAGAGCTTTGGCAATAAGGAAATCAGCCAGCTTGCGGCCGCCTCGAAGTTGCGGCTTGAGCCATCGCGGCACCCTGCCCCGCCCCGACCAGGTCTCCGTCGGATTCTTTGGATTCCGATACTTCGGACGAACGGGCGGGTATTGGCGGCGCTTACGTTCAAACCGGGTGACTTCGTGAGCCATTCCGATCCTGCGCAGCCGTTCCTCCAATCTAGCTTTTTCCGCCAACATCGCGTCGCCAAGTTTGGCGATCACCTCGTCGCGAATTTCCGAAAGCTCGTCAAGCGATAGCAACTTCAGATGATCGATGTTCATAGCTCCATCCCCGATTCTAAGAGCATTAATCCATCAAGGCCAAGCAGCGGGCAAGGCACGGCTTACAAAACTGTTCCCCAATCCACATTTAATTGCAGCAACCAGCGGCGATAAAGGCAAGAGGGCGGTAATAAAGTGGCGCGCGAATAACGTAGGGCATTTAATTCGCCGGTCCGATTTGCGATCGGGAATTCTGCACTGTCTCCTTTTGACTACCTAGGCACCGCACTCCGTCGCTGACCCACGTCGCTAAAAAGGCACAAGATCGAGAACAATTTGCAGCGTGAACGAAGAAATTAGTGCTGCCATTGAGAGACCCGGACGGACCAGCCCAAATTGAAATGGAAACAGCGCGTTTATCGAACAAATTCTGATCAGGTGTGATCATAACCGGCTGCGACGAAGAAGTTCAGACGCTCTAGCGCGCTGAAGGCGGCAGAGCGGGGCCAATAGCGTCGACCAAAGCCTTGATTGATCAAGCGGCGGTCTTTCGAAGGCGGGCCTGGGGCTTGGCGAAGGCCGTGTCGATTAAATTGAGATCGGCCGAATACAGCGCCAAATAAGGGAGCTCGGCGCCCGCCGTCTCGATCGCGCCGCCGACTCCGGCCCGCTTGTCTGCTGCGAGATTGTCCCTCGCCGCGAGGTCGCCGGGCCCAGCCCACCGCTCAAAGAACACCTTTCTGGAGCCGGATGCCCGGCTCGCCGAGCCCGCTTATCAGAACAAGCTTGAAGACGTTGCCCGTTCGCCGGCCAGCGGCTTCGAACCAACGCTCGAAATAACAATGGAGCTGCTCCCGGGTGCGGTCGCAGCGGCTGACGCGGCGTCGCAGCTACTCCTATAGGGGGATGGGCTTCCCTATCCCAAAAGAGCCGCCCCGTAAGTGCAGCAAGGCCCACCTGTCGTTTGTCCGAGAACAGCCCTGCCTCGTCTACCAGCAACCCTCGAGCGACGCCCATCATCTGAGATTCGCTCTGCCGAGCACTCTCGGGCGCAAGGTCGGCGACGAGTTCACGGTGCCGCTCTGCCGTGCCCATCACCAAGAGCTGCATCGGAGGGCAATGAACGAGCTTGGTGGGATGACTTGCAGATCACGCCGTTGCCGGTTGCGCTGGACTTATGGGGACTGGCCCCCTTCGTGGCCCACGCACCGCTCAGGCTTTGAGCGGGGCTGTTGTCGCACGCCCGGATTTCGAACGCTCATCATCGTGAATGCCCGCGCATCAGCTCACCCCGTGGCGCTGCTGACAAACCTGTGGGTATTGGCACCCGCCTCACTGCTACTGCCGGCGCAAAATCTTGCGAACCACGCGTAGCATGCAGCTGACGATCTTTGCCAATCTCTCAGGGGTTGCGATCGCATTTGCGCAACTGCTGGTAGGTCCAGCAGCTTTTGCGCCACCTTGTTCTGCGCAATGCAGCAACTGCGGCACTCACCAGATGCCGAGACCCGGGGTGCTGGGATCGGAGCTCATCTGCGCCAACATCCCAAGCTGGTCTCCAGCACTCCGTTCGATTTCCAATGCTAGAGGCGGATCTTAGGAACCATTTCCGGTCGAAGCCGTTAAACAAACAACCTATAGTGATGTCCGCGCAACGACGCACGTCAGGCCGGCGACGGCACTAATGCTCTTCGCCCTCCGCCCGCGTCTACGGCAGACAGTACGTGGGGAGTTATTAGTACGTGGGGAGCTCCAAATGCACCCTTTTCAGCCGCTTTAGCCGGAGCCGCGCTGGTACTCGGGGAGGTGATGATCGGGTTTCAGCCCGGCAATGCGGGACAATTGGACATGCCCCCGAGAACGCTCTCGGTGAACCAGCACATCCAGTTCGGGACCCCCACGCTGCCACCGATGGCCTACACTATGTTTTGCCTGCGCTACGGGGATGAATGCCGCAGAAGGCCGTTGTTTCGCGGCGGGGCGGTTCGCCTCACTGACAAACGCTGGGCCGATCTTAAGCTGGTTAATCAGACCGTTAATCGCAGCATCATTCCTGAGAACCAGGAATTGGGCCCAGTTGTCGAAACCTGGTTGATCAATCCGAGTCGGGGCGATTGCAACGACTACGCAGTGAGCAAGCGCCACGAACTGCTCAATCGCGGCTGGCCCGCGGGGGCGCTGCTGCTGAGTGAGGTCGTCACAAAATTGGGAAAACATCATCTTGTTGTCGTCGTGCGTACCCGAAGCGGTACTCTAGTTCTCGACAATCTGACGCCGCAAATCAAACCGTGGGCGCGTGCGCCGTATCGCTGGGTACGAAGTCAGATGCCGAACAACCCTCAGCTGTGGACCACGATTGCCGACCTCGGGGAGTGAGTGTGTCTCGTACGTCGACAAAATTCCCGAGCCCGACCCAAGTACCTCCCTCCGTACCCTACGCTGGAGCTTATCCGATCGTGGCCCGAGAGCCTGACCGAAAAAGGTGCGCGGTTTCCTTCGGATTTGCAAAGTTTCGGGGGAGGACACCATAGCGCGGGACCAAAGCCGCTCGTAACAAGCATCAGCGCAGTGTCCTGCGTTACACAAGTGATTTGCCCGGTACAGAAGGGCGTTGATCGTTCGGAAGATACCGCCGCGACGGCGGTTGGGCCGGCGCGCGGCCGATCTGCGCGAGATTGTGCAGGCGATCTTCTATATTTCTGTCGATGGCGAGCCTTGTCGAAGGAGCTCCCGCTATACTCGTTCTGTCGACGATTAAAGATTCATTCCAGCCCTGGGCTCTCGCTCATTCGTTAACCACGCTGAATGCCGGCAAGATTGAAACGTGACAAGGGGCGTCGTTCTGCGCAGGTGACGCCCGAGGCAGTCGCCGTATTCCGACAAGGCATCGAAATGCTGCGCGGCCCTTACGACCCATACGAGTTCAGGGATCTAAGGATCGCAATGGCCGCCGCTCTCGGCCGGTCAAAGTTCCGCGCATCGCCGCTGGATTGCGAGCGAAGGTCGTTGATCGGCTGCGACGTTGGATCGTCCGACGTCGCGTTCGAACCGCTTCTGAAGGAGATTGGGATGGGGCGCCTATTCATGACGGACGCTGAATGAAGAGCCTGGCGACCTTCTCGATTATTCCTTCGCACCTGCCACAGAACGTCTCGTCGACGAACAACATGGTTTGCGACTAATGACGAGACGGCGGATACGGCCAGCACGATGACAAGAAGATCCAACATCATCCTCAGCCTCGAACTCTCAACACTTCACGGGATCACCTGAACTCACGGAGCACCCCGAGGCGCGCGCGGTTAATTGAGCAAGCCGAAATCAGTTTCAGGGAAATAAATCCCTTCCGGCAGATCTAGAGCGGCCGAAGTCAATTATTGAATTTCGATATATACAGCCGCAACGTCCGGCCTTATAATACAACTTTAATAGTCTGATTCAAATAAGTGGCGATCGGAAGCGCCTACCTTAGTTCCATCCAAAATTATTTTCGAAAACCAGAAATACGTATAGAGTTATTCTATTGAGCTATGTTTTGCAGCGTTGACTTATTGTGAGGGGCCAATGGATGCTTTTTGTAGTCCGCGTCGCCGCCATTTTTCCGAGGAACTTCAAAAGCTAAACGACTTGATGCTGGAAGTCCAAGGGCTGCGCAGGCGCGTTGCGCTAGCAGAGATCGAACTCCGAAAACAAACGGCCGCTAAGAAAGCGCCCCTTGCGACAAGGCGAGGCCTTAGGCTCGTCGTAGATGCGAGCGTCGGAAAGACGGCCATTTCGACGTAATTCTTTCCTTGGGAGATTCCAATGAGCGTGGCTCTTCCCTAATTGGTTTTTAAGAAAGGAGACGTCAGGTGGCTAAAGCGACGCTCCAACATTATTGATGGGGCGGTCGAACAACATGGCGCGTTGTTCGCAATCCACGCACTTATCCGATCCGCTGCGCAAAGGCGCGTCCGCTGGTTCGGCTTACTCGACCTAGCTGCTTACGAAAGCGCTGTAGGCTCGGCTTCGAGCGGACGCGTGCGGACAACGACGTCCAGCGCCTCGGGCGCATGATGCTCATCGCTGCCGTGCTCGATCGCAGGCAGCGCAGCGCCGCACCTCGGAAGCCCCTTCGCTTCGGCGCAGCATGGTCCAGCCTTGTTCCTCAAGGTAGCGCCAGCCCGCCGGCGCGCGCTTTTTTTGTAGTCGCTTAAGCTCGGCTACGAACGGATCATGCCATCGAGCGCAGGCGATCGATGTGGCGGCCGAGCAAGTACGCCGTCTGCAGGCGCGGAGTCCGAGCGATCGAGCAGCCGGGCCGGTTAAGGAGGAGCATTTTAGATGCGGACCTTCAGAGGAAACGTCTTACGCGCTGACGCGAGGGGGTAAACGGACAACGCACTTGGTCCTGGAACAAAATATGTTTTATTTAATTATTTAATATGATTTAATTCCGTTCGACTAAGTGGGAAACACGATGCCAGTCCAGAACGACGACCGCCGCGCATTCTTGAAACCTGTGGGAAATTTTCCTATCAACCTCTCTCCCATCGGATGCGATTGCCCAGTCTGGTGCAAGGGCCGTCCATCATCACGGCAATAATGGTTGGGGCAACGGTGGCGGCGATGGCAGCCCAAATGGCAAGGACGACAGAGTCCGCTGAATTGATGACGGCCTTTCGGAAGGAGACACAATGCAGCCCAAGCGTTGCGACGGGATTGGCATTTCGCCTCCTTCAGCGTTTCGCTGCGCTGGCTAGCGACGTAGCTGCCGCGCTTGTCGCGCTGCTTATCCCGAGCACAGCTTTGAAGGAAGTGAACCGGCCCCTGAGGGAGGCGACGGTAGCAAGCAGTTGACTGCCCATCCCCATCAAATACCCGCAGCGTCGTAAGTGGAGTTGTTTAGTGTTCGCGGTCCTCATCTTGTCTACGATGATCTCTGTCTCCTTTGGCGCCGGTTACTTGACCAGAGATCTCATTTCTCGTAGGCGCCGCGCCGAAGAGCGCCGCTGGGCACCCTATTTGCAGCCCAGATGGCTACCAACTCAGCCTGCAAACCGAAACGAAAAGGAGTCTTCGCAGAAGGGTGAGCTTGGTCAAATGCTGACCCGATGGGATCAGCGCGCACGCGCGCGGCGGAGCTTGCGGCGCGGTTAGTTGACCCCCGGCTATCTGCCGCTTTCGCGGGTGTCGGCGCTAAGCCTCTGCCTTGAAGCAAATGAACTCACCTCCCGAGCGGAGCGGACAGGCCGTTGAGAAGTCGCTAAGCTCAGCCATATCGCCGTCAATGGCGGTCCGTGAATAGCATTCCGCTCAGGTCGAGCTACCGCCGGAAGGCGGCGTACACAATCGGCCACGTAGCCGCTAAGTCCGGGATCACCTCTCGCAATCCGCAAGCCCATTGCGCGCCTCGTTTTTGCCGCGCTCGACTGGGCGCCGAACGCGGGATACTTTGCGACTGCGCAGGCCAATCGCATTCGGCGGCAAAGGCCGCGCATGCCTGTGCATCGGCCGGCTTGCGGGCTGGCGATCAGGCAGAGCAGCAAAAGAACTCGGAAAGAGCGATGCAGCTCAATTCCCAGAACTGAGAGGGAAGCTCTAACTCAACCTTGAGCAGCAAGCGACTCGCACGGGTTGACCGCAGAACAATAGCTCGACGCAAGCCGCGGGAGGCACTATTCGATTGGCTATGTCCCGCAAACTGATCGTTTTGGCGGCCTGGTGCGGACTAGGCTTTATTATCTTTGCGACATTGTCGCCGATTGGGATGCGTCCAGGTACTGGTTCCGCAGGTATCGAGAGGTTCCTCGCTTATGGCCTGCTTGGCGCACTCTTTGTCATGGCCTACCCTCAACACTTGCTACGCGTCATAGCTTTAGTCCTCGTCGTGGCAAGCGCGCTCGAATTGCTGCAACATTTGACGCCAGATCGGCACGGCCACATCGCCGATGCCGGAGAGAAGATCGCGGGAGGCGTAGCCGGAGCCAGTATTGCAAGACTGGCTCAACTGCTAATTCGAGCAGCGGCTTGAGGAAAAGCCGGTAGACCGTTCTTTGTCTGCCTTCTGGAATGATGTGCAAACGGGCCGCCGCTCAGGCGCCGACTGCTGGCGTCCGGCCTTATCACCGCGTGTGCAGGTGACTGCGGCACCCTTGTTAGCGCAACTCGTATTGGCTACATCGGGAATCCGCGCGCTTTACCAAGGTGAGCTCCTGAAGACCATATGGTGGCGCGCAGCGCAACAGTGCGTACTCAGAGTAATACGGCGCAGGTGCGCGCCAACACAGGTGGCCGTCGACGGGAACTTCATAAGCAGAAGCTCGAATCGTATATGTGCAAGGATTTGCAAGATTGGGCTCCTTCCTAGCCGCGTATTGAGCTTGGGCTTCGGTGTGCAAACCGAATGCAATCAAAGCGATCGGAAGCACGCGCAATTGAGTTACTCCAAATTTGGCCGCCGCACGGCTTTTAACTTCACTATTATTTTCGATATTTAAAGCCGAGATATTAAATGTCAATTTATTATTTAAGTCAACAGGGGGGCGCTTCGTCGAGGCCGCTGCGCCGCCTGAACCTGATGAGATATCTACCCGACCATGGTTTCCCCTTTCCAACTGAAAGAGCGGCGCCGCGAGATAGTCGTCGCGCTCGGAGCCGCATCGCCCCGATCAGCGACGAGCTTCAGAAGATCGCAGCCATTCAGCAGACGATCTCTGCTTTCGAGGATGTCATCGCAGATCTCGACGGCGAATGCGTCGATCGGGCAGCTTGTGCGGAGGACCGGCTTGCTCAAGATCGAACCGCGGAGAAGATAATGCGCAACTGGGGTATGGGTACCCGCCTATCTTTTATTGAGACCTTTCGCTCAAACGGCCATTATGCCCCAGGATGACGACGGTTCGATTTGGGCGTTGCCCACCCCCATTGGCAGCTGAACTCTACAGGATCAATCCCCGTATGGGAGTGCCGCGGTGCCTTGGAGGTACTGAACCGACTCGATGGAGGAGCGGCGGCCGTTTCGTTGCGGCCTTTATTGCTTAGCGGCGCGACGAAACGCTGCTTGGCGCGCGTTCCCATCATCATGAGCGCCATGGCCTGCGATCAGTTTCCAAAAGCATCGAGCTAAACGGGATGCAATCGATAAAAAGCGGGAGGAAGCGCAGGGAAAAGGCCGTTTCACCTTGGGAAGGAGCGGCCCACGATTGGCTAATCGCGCGACCCGCTCGGCCGTCCAACGCTCTCATAGACGAAGCCAGCCGCAGCCATCTCCTCGGGGCGGTAGACGTTGCGGAGGTCGATGATGACGGGCTGCGCCATGGTCGCCTTCAGCCGGTCGAGGTCGAGCGCCCGGAACTGCACCCATTCGGTGACGATCACGATCGCATCGGCGCCTTCCGCGCAGGAATAGGCATCCTCGCAATAAGTGATGCTGGGCAGCTCACCCTTCGCCTGCTCCATGCCGACGGGATCGAAGGCCTTCACCTTCGCGCCCATGTCGATCAGGCCCGTGACCAGCGGGATCGACGGCGCATCGCGCATGTCGTCGGTGTCCGGCTTGAAGGTGAGGCCGAGCACGGCGATGGTCTTGCCGCGCAGCGAGCCGCCGAGCGCCTGGCTCACTTTTCGCGC